>NZ_JBSGDB010000005.1:0-57121 GCF_053602155.1 Streptomyces sp. NPDC004561 | reverse complement strand
GGAGGGGGAGACCATGGCCGCGATCAGCCTGCGCAAGGTGGAGGAGAGCGCGCCCGGGCTCGTCGGCGCCTACCGCTCCACCGGGGTGTCGACCCTGGTGGACGGGCTGATCCGCTCGGGGCTGCTGGAGGAACTGGGTCCCGAACGGCCGGGCCGGGTGGGCCGGCCCGGGTCGGCACTGGCGGTGAGCGGCCGTGGCCCGGCGGGGATCGGCGCGGAGATCGGCGTCGACCACCTCGCCGTGTGCGCGGTCGACCTGCGCGGTGCGGTCCGCGCGCGTGCCGTGCGGCACGGGGCCAACCGGGGCCGGGCGCCCGAGCCGGTGATCGAGGAGCTGACGTCACTGGTGCGGCGGGTCGTGGCGGAGGCCGAGCGGGAGGAACTGTGGCCCGCTGGGCTCGCGGTCGCCGTGCCCGGACTGGTGGCGAGGGACGGACGTACGGTCGTACACGCCCCCAACCTCGACTGGCGCGACACGGACCTCGGCGCCCTGCTGCCCGGCGGATGGCCGCTGACCGTGGACAACGAGGCCAACTTCGGTGCCCTCGCGGAGCTGTGGCTCGGCGGCGGCACCCCGCCCGACTTCCTGCACGTGTCGGCCGAGATCGGCATCGGCGCCGCGGTCGTCGTGGACGGACAGCTGCTGCGCGGGACCCGTGGGTTCGCGGGTGAGCTGGGCCATGTGCCCGTGCGGCCGGACGGGCCCGCCTGCCCGTGCGGCGGACGTGGCTGCCTGGAGCAGTACGCGGGCGAGGAGGCGGTGCTGCGCGCGGCGGGACTCGAACCGCGTGAGGACCTGGTCGGCCTGCTCGCCGAACGCGCCGAGGGCGGCGACGAGGCCGTACGAGCGGCGCTGCGGGACGCCGGTACGGCGCTCGGCATAGCCCTGACCGGGGCGGTGAACCTTCTCGACCCCGAGACGGTGGTCCTGGGCGGTGCCCTGGCAGGACTCTCGCCCTGGCTGCTGCCCGCGCTGGAAGCGGAGTTGGCGGGCCGCACGGCCGGGCCCGCCTGTCCGGTGACGGTGTCCCGGCTGGGCTCCGAGGGGCCCCTGCTGGGTGCGGCACACTCGGTCGTCCGGGTGGTACTGGACGATCCGGCGGCGGTGGCGGAACGATCCTGACGGGCGCGTCCGCTCCTCCCACGACGGCGCCGTGCCCCGCGACGCCCCCGTGCGGCTCAGCGCGAAACCCGACCGTCACGGTCGGTTCTCGCCCGCAAGACCGGACGGCCGCCCCTCGTCGCGAAGCGGGCCCCCTGACCGCGCTGCATGCGGCGGTCAGGAGCGGGAGCGCGGTGTACCCGCAGGAGAGCGCACCGCTGTGACGGGCGGAAGTCCCGGCACGCCGGCGCCCGGCTGAGCGCCGGTGTGCCGCGGCGGAAGCCTTGGCAGGCCCGGAACCCAGACTGCGCGCTGTGTGACGCGGGCGGGGCGCTGTGCAGGCCGGCACGTGACGGCGCACAGGAAACGGGTGGGGCACTGGTCACTGACGCCCCGTCGGAGGCCGCCCTTCGCCCGAACGGGTGGCCGAGTTGTCCACAGGCCGCCGTTTGTCCACGGAACCGCGGCGCGCCCTTATGCCCAACCCGCCCGCGCCGTACCGTGATTCGCACGAGGCGCAGCTGCCGAACCGTCAGGTCAGCGGAAACGCCTGCGTCATGAAGGGAATGCACCCACGTCGGACGGCAGCGGACTGACACGTATCGGGGGACACATGTACGGGGAGACGACCGAGGTGTTGCGGCGCGACGCCATCGGATTGCGCGAGGTCCTGTTCCAGAGCATCACGGCGATGGCTCCCGCCGCCGCGGTGGCCGCGTCGATTCCGTCCGGCGCCGCCTTCGCGGGCGGCAGCCTGCCGCTGGCGGTGCTGGTCGCCCTGGCGGCCTGCCTGTTCACCGCCTCCTGCGTCGCCGAACTCGCGCGTGAACTGCCCGCGGCCGGCTCGGTCGCCACCTACGCGGCGCGGGGACTGCACCCGGCCGTCGGCTTTCTCGTCGGCTGGGGCTACGTCTTCGTGGAGATGCTGGTCCCCCCGCTGCTGCTTCTGCAGCTGGGCTTCACGGTGGCGGGCGCCCTGCACGACGAGTGGTCCTCGTACCCGGCGGATCTGTGGTGGCCGTGGTCCCTGGCGGGTGCCGTCGTGATCGCCGTCGCCGGATACCTGGGCGTACGTGCCTCGGCCCGCTTCGGCACGGTGCTCGGCGCCTTCGAGGTCCTTGTCTTCCTGGTGTTCGCCGTCCTGCTCATCGGCAAGGCCGGCAGCGCCAACACCCTGTCGGTCTTCGGCACTTCCCACACCGCCGCCGGTTACGCCGGAGTCGGTGGCGTGTTCGCGGGGTCCGTGTACACCGTGCTGGCGTTCGCCGGCTTCGAGGCGGCGGCACCGCTCGCCGAGGAGACACGTGAACCCCGTCGGACGATGCATCGCGCGGTCCTCGGCGCCGCCCTCGGCATCGGCCTGTTCTACGTGATCACGACCTATGCGATGACCGTCTACTTCGGCCCCGACCGCTTCGCCGGGTTCGGCACGTCGGGCAAGGCGTCCTGGGAGGGGGTCGCCCGGGCCTCGTTCGGACTCTTCTGGGTGCTGGTCTTCCTCGCGGTGGTCAATTCCGCGATCGCCAACGCCAACGCGTGCGCGAACGTGTCGACCCGTACGGCCTTCGCCCTGGCCCGGATCCGGATGCTGCCCCGGCTGCTGGCCACGCTCCATCCCCGGCGCCGCTCCCCCGTGGCGGGCATCGCGGTGCAGACCGCCGTGGCGGTCGCCGCAGCGCTGGGGCTGGGCTTCGGCTACGACCCGCAGACCGGCTTCCTGCTCCTCGCCACGGTGATCGTCACGGTCGTCATCGGTGTCTACATCGTGGTGAACCTGGCCTGCGCGGGCCACTTCCTGCGGGCCGGACGGGACGCCTTCAAGCCGGTGCGGGATCTGCTGGTCCCGGTGCTGGGCATCGCCGCCTTCGTCCCCGCGCTGCTGACGGCCGCCGGACTACCGGTGTTCGACTTCGTGACCGAACTGACCCCTCCGGTCTCCTACGCGGGTCCGGTCGTCGGCGTCTGGATGGCGGCCGGCGTGGTGGTCCTGGCCGTGCTGATGCGCCGTCACCCGGAGCGAATAGCCGAGACCGCGCGGGTGCACTTCGACGAGTACGACCCGGCCGGCCACCGCCAGGACGGGGCGGTGCCCCGCTGACCGGCGTCCGCACCGGAAGAGCGCGACCCCGGTGGACCCGGAAGGCCCACCCGCCCACCGACCGCTCACCCGACCGCCCTCCCCACACCACCGCCCGGCGCCCAGCCGCACGCCCTCCCCTCACCACCACCCAGCCGCACGCCCTGCCCGCACCACCGAGCCGCACGCCCACCTGTGCCGCACGCCCGCCCGACGAATCCCGGCAGTCCAATCCGCCGGATCACCGCCCTCGACGACCGCCCCGCCAGAAGGGACCCCTGTCACGATGACCGACCCCCGGATCCTCACCGTGCGCCCGGAGCCGGACCAGTACGCCTGGACGTTCGGCGGGGCGGCGCCCCTGGCGCGGATCGCACCCGGCACGATGCTGGACCTGTACACGGAGGACTGCTTCGCCGGCCGGGTCCGCTCCGAGAAGGACCTGGTGTCCGAGGTGTGCGAGTTCCCGTTCCTCAACCCCCAGACCGGCCCCTTCCACATCGAGGGGGCCGAGCCCGGCGACACCGTGGCCGTGCACTTCGTGTCGGTCGAACCGGCCCGCGACTGGGCGGCGTCCACGACGGTTCCCCTGTTCGGGGCGCTCACCTCCACGCATGCCACCGCGACGCTTCAGCCGCCGCTGCCGGAGCGGGTGTGGATCTGGCAGCTGGACCGTGCGCGGCGCACCGCACTCTTCCAGGCACGGGACAGCGACATCGAGGTGGAACTGCCCCTGGACCCGATGCACGGCACGGTGGGCGTCGCACCCGCCAACCTCGAGGTGCGCTCGGCGCTGGTCCCGGACGCGCACGGCGGGAACATGGACACTCCGGAGATGCGGGCGGGGGTCACCTGCTACCTGGGCGTCAACGTCGTGGGGGCCCTGCTCAGCCTCGGCGACGGGCACGCCCGGCAGGGCGAGGGCGAGACCTGCGGGGTCGCCGTGGAGTGCGCGATGAACACCGTGGTGATCGTGGACCTCCTCAAGGACGTCGCCACCCCGTGGCCCCGGCTGGAGTCGGACACGCACATCATCTCGACCGGCTCGGCCCGCCCGTTGGAGGACGCGTTCCGGATATCGCAGCTGGACCTCGTGCAGTGGCTGGTGCGCGACTACGGGTTCAGTGAGCTGGACGCGTACCAATTCGCAACCCAGACGGTCGAATCGCCGTTGGCCAACGTGTGCGACACGAACTACACGTGCGTGGCCAAGCTCCGTAAGCAGTGGCTGCCCGCCCGTGAGACCTACCGCGGGGTGCACGCGCGGTTGCGGGAGACCGCGCGGGCCCTGCGCAGCTGACACGTCAGCCGCACCCGCCCGAAGCACTCCCGGCTCCTTCTCTCTCGCTCCCCTCCCCCACTCCCCCCACGGGACTCCCCCACACTTGAGAAAGGCACCCGCCCATGGACATGGACCAGGCAAAGCCGCGCCTGAGCAGACGGCGGCTCCTGAAGGGCGCGGCACTCGCCGCCGTCCCGTACACGCTGCTCACCGGCCCGAGTGCCCGTGCGCAGACCGCGTCCGTGGACTACCCGCCCGCTGAATGGCAGCCGGCGAGCACCTCCAACTGCACGTCGTCCGACCGGCCCGCCGACTACACCGTCGACCGCGTGATCATCCATGTGACGCAGGAGACGTACACCAACACGCTGGCCATCTTCGGGAACCCCCAGAAGCAGGTGTCTGCGCACTATCTGGTCCGTTCGGCGGACGGGCACATCGCCCAGTGCGTACACGAGGCCGACATCGCCTGGCACGCGGGCAACTGGGACTACAACACTCGCAGTATCGGCATCGAGCACGAGGGCTGGGTGGACGAGCCCGCCTACTTCACCGACGCCCTCTATGAGAAGTCGGCGAAGCTCACGGCCGCGATCTGCGACAGGTACGGCATCGCCAAGGACAGGGAGCACATCATCGGCCACTACCAGGTGCCCGGCACCAACCACACCGACCCCGGACCGGGCTGGGACTGGGTCCGCTACATCAGACTGGTCAATTTCGCCTAGCGGAGGACCTACGACGTCGAACCGGTTGTCCGCGCGGACACTCCGCGTGACGATGGTCCCGGCCGTGTCTCCGCCAGTCGCCGGAGTATCACCGCCGTATCGGCGCGCAACACCGCCGTAAGACCTCGGAGGAGGCCGAGTTGACCGAACCGTGGGTGGCCCTGGAGCCCGGGGCCGACCCCGCCGAGCACGTCCGGGCGTTGCGCCGGGCGCACGAGACATTCACCACCGTGGGCACGGTGCCGCGCCCGGTGCGGTCGGTGGTGGCGGACTCGTGGCGGCGCAGCGCGCGGGCCGGGGTCGGGCCTGACGGCGCCGCGAGCGTGGAACTGACCGACGGGGACCTCGGCGCCTACCGGGCGGAGCATCCGCTCGCCCGGGTGATGCCGCTGTTCCGGGAGCTGATGGGCACGTTCGCCGCCGACGGCGAGCATCTGCTCGCCGTGTGCGACGCGCACGGCAGGCTGCTGTGGGTCGAGGGGCACCCGGCGACCCGGCGCCGGGCGGACGGGATGAACTTCGTGCCGGGGGCGCGCTGGTCGGAGACCGCCGTGGGCACCAACGCGCCCGGGACGGCGGTCGCCGTGGACCGGCCGGTGCAGGTGTTCGCGGCCGAGCACTTCATACGGCGCGTGCAGCCGTGGACGTGCGCGGCCGCCCCCGTGCACGATCCGCGCACCGGCCGGGTTCTGGGCGCCGTGGACATCACGGGTGGCGACGGGCTGGCCCACCCGCACAGCCTGGGGTTCGTGCAGGCGGTGGCGCGGGCCGCCGAGGCCCAACTCGCGCTGCTCGCCCCGCCGAGGCCCGCCGCGGACACGCCGTTCCTGAGTGTGCTGGGCCGGGACGAGGCCGGGCTCGCCCTGGCGGGAGGGCGGATCAGGCTCAGCCGTCGGCACAGCGAGATCGTCCTGCTGCTGTCCCGGCATCCCGAGGGACTGACCGGGGACGAGTTGCTGTGCGCGCTGTACGCCGACGAGTCGGTGACCCCGGTGACGCTGCGGGCGGAACTGGCCCGGCTGCGCCGGCTGCTGGGCCCGGGTGTGCTCGCCTCTCGGCCGTACAGGCTGACGGCCGCGGTCGAGTCGGATGCGACGGTGGTGGAGCGACGACTGGAGTCGGGCGGCCTCACCAAGGCGGCGGAGGCGTACACCGGTCCGCTGCTGCCCGGTTCGCAGGCGCCGGCGATCGTCCGGCTGCGGGACCGTATCGCCGACGGGCTGCGGACGGCGCTGATCGCGCACCGCGACCCCGACCTGCTGGCGGACTGGGCACATGCGCCGTGGGGTGAGGACGACATCGAGGTGTGGCGGGCGCTCGCCGCGATGCGTCCGTCGGCACCGGTGCGGGCCCGGCTCGCCGCGCTGGAGGCCGAGCTGGCGGCGCCGCCCGGCCGGGCCGCGCGGCGGACCCGGGGCGCAACGTGGTTGCAACGTCCGCCCGTCTAGCCTCGCGCCGAGAGCTGCCCAACGACGGGCAGCGCTGCACCGGGAGGCAGACCAGCATGACTCGTTACGCGGCGCCGGGCACCGAGGGCGCGATCGTCTCCTACCAGGCGCGCTATGACCACTTCATCGGTGGCGAGTACGTGCCGCCGGTGCGCGGGCAGTACTTCGAGAACCCGTCGCCGGTGAACGGGCAGCCCTTCACCGAGATCGCGCGCGGCACCGCGGAGGACGTGGAGCGGGCGCTGGACGCGGCGCACGAGGCGGCTCCCGGGTGGGGCCGCACCTCGGTGACGGAGCGCTCCGACATCCTGCTGAAGATCGCCGACCGCATGGCGGTCAACCTCGAAGCGCTCGCGGTCGCGGAGAGCTGGGAGAACGGCAAGCCGGTGCGGGAGACGCTGGCGGCCGACATCCCGCTCGCGATCGACCACTTCCGGTACTTCGCGGGGGCGATCCGGGCACAGGAGGGGTCGCTGGGCGAGATCGACGACGACACGGTGGCGTACCACTTCCACGAGCCGCTCGGGGTCGTCGCGCAGATCATCCCGTGGAACTTCCCGATCCTGATGGCCGCGTGGAAGCTCGCGCCAGCGCTCGCCGCGGGCAACGCGGTGATTCTCAAGCCCGCCGAGCAGACCCCGGCCTCCATCCACTTCTGGATGAGCCTGATCGCGGACCTGCTCCCGCCGGGCGTGGTGAACATCGTCAACGGCTTCGGGGTGGAGGCCGGCAAGCCGCTGGCGTCCAGCCCCCGGGTGGCGAAGGTGGCGTTCACCGGCGAGACCACGACCGGGCGGCTGATCATGCAGTACGCCTCCGAGAACATCAAGCCGGTCACCCTCGAACTCGGCGGCAAGTCGCCGAACATCTTCTTCGACGACGTGTGGGCGCAGGACGACGACTTCCGGGACAAGGCGCTCGAGGGCTTCACGATGTTCGCGCTCAACCAGGGCGAGGTGTGCACCTGCCCGTCCCGGGCGCTGGTCCAGCGCGGCAACTACGCGGAGTTCCTGCAGGCGGCGGTCGAGCGCACCCGGCAGATCAAGCCGGGGCACCCGCTCGACACCGACACGATGATCGGCGCCCAGGCCTCCAACGACCAGTTGGAGAAGATCCTCTCCTACTTCGACATCGGGCGGCAGGAGGGTGCGAAGGTCCTCACGGGTGGTGAGCGCCTCGAGCAGGACGGCGAGCTGAAGGGCGGCTACTACGTCCAGCCCACCATCTTCGAAGGCGACAACCGCATGCGGATCTTCCAGGAGGAGATCTTCGGCCCCGTCGTCTCGGTGGCGTCCTTCGACGACTTCGACGACGCCATCAAGATCGCCAATGACACCCTGTACGGCCTCGGCGCGGGCGTGTGGACCCGGGACATGAACACCGCCTACCGCGCGGGCCGCGCGATCCAGGCGGGCCGCGTGTGGACCAACTGCTACCACGCGTACCCCGCGCACGCCGCGTTCGGCGGCTACAAGCAGTCCGGTATCGGCCGCGAGACGCACAAGATGATGCTGGAGCACTACCAGCAGACGAAGAACCTCCTGGTGTCCTACTCGCCGAAGAAGCTCGGCTTCTTCTAGACGCAGAAAAAGGGCGCCTGACCAGGGAAGATGCCCGGCAGGCGCCCTTCTCGGCGCACATCTAAGCAGCGAGTCGAAACACGCCCTTACTCCCGGTATCTCCCACCCATATCCCAGCTCTGACCAGCAGTTCCGGGGCATTTCCGGGCCAAGGTCCCGCTAAGGCGCTCTCCGCATCGTCATCGTCCGTCGCCTCCTCCCATCGCCGCATGGAGTCTTCGATCAGGGTGTTGGCGTGGTTCCGCGCATCAGCCAGGAACTTGGCGTAGTAGCGGAAGAGGACCTGGATGCTCTGCCCAGCCCGGCGCGCACACTCTGCGGGGTCGACGCCGGAGGCCAACCAGAAGGAGATGCCGGCGTGGCGCAGGTCGTAGGGACGCTTCGCCAGGTCAAGGGCGTGCTCGTCAAGCGTAAGAACAGCCTCACGCGCTCGCCCCCAGGTGATGCCGTACGCCGAGGCGTCGATGTAGTTCCCCTCTGCGTTGTGGAACAGGCGTCCGTCGGATGCAACGCCGAAGCTTCCTATGTGTTCGCGCAACATGCGGACGAGCACTGGAGGAATTGGCACCGGGCGTGTCGCCTTGACTGCCCGCCGCTTCAGGGAGTGGATCTCGTGGACGGCGCCGTCATCCGTCCACTCCTTACCGGCAGTCACGACGCCGCCCTTCAGGTTCAGAAGGCCCCAGCCGCTCGCCGGCAGACGGCACTGGGACTTCTGTAGATGGATCACCTCGGCTGGGCGCATGGCGGCGTAGTACATGCAGCCGAAGAAGGCGTACAGATGAGGGCCACGGCCGGGTAGGGCTCTGACTGCGGCTAGCAGTCGGGCAACCTGAGCCGGGTTCGGCACGCAGTCGGGATCGACTTCATCGGCGACTTCCGGCGCCGTCCAGCGAAGACCGATCAGCGGGTTCTGCGCGAAGTATCCGCGTTCAACGGCTACACCAAACACCTCGTTGACCGCAGCCTTCTTTCGCTTCACGGTCTTCGCGGCAGCGGCCGTTCCATCGACCTTCCGACAGAGTGCGTCGAGGCCACGCCGCAGCACATCGGGATCATCCAACTCACCTACAGGCAGCGAGTGGCGCTGCAGCCAGTCCAATGCCGCCTGCCACTCTTCTGACGCATCGATCTTCCAGGCGTTCTTGTTGAAGGCCCAGGAGTAGAGCGCTCGCCGCAGCACGCGGGGCGCCCGGTAGCTGGCTCCTGGTTCAACGAAGGCTGGCGTGATGGTCGCCAAGGCATCTGCCAGCGTGCGTCGCGTGTTCCCTGGTGTTCGGTCCCACCGTTGCTCGATGTGCTCCCGGGCCAGGACGTACCAAGTGGTCCGCTGCTTCAGGGCCCGAAGTTCGGAGGCTGGCAGACCCGTCCGGGCGTCGAAGGGTTCGCCGTCGCGAGCGGCGGTCATGAGCTTGGCGCGACGGCTCTCCGCCAGCCCCTTGGTGAGGAAGGACTCGGATTTTTCACGCCCGTTGACCGTCCAACGGACCTCAAATCCCTTGCGGCGGTCGGGCCGCTCGCGAATGTCCCAGAACCGGACCTTGTAACTCATCGCCATTCAGGCGTATCCCTTTCGCATGCCTCCCACCACGCATCCAAGTCAGCGCGGCGACAGCGCAGTTCACCATTGGGTAGCTTGACCATTCGGGGTGCCTGACCGCGAGCGCGTAGGCGGTAGAAGGCCGATTGACTCATCCGGATTTCCGCTAGAACCTCGGCGAGCTTGAGCGCAGGTGGACGAGCCATTGATGTTTCCTCGGGGATTCCGGATTTGTCGGCCGCCCAAGCGGCAGCGCGCAACTTGCACCCATTCCGTCACGGCTGATGGGCAGGCGCTGTCAATTGCGGGTGCAGGGACCCGACATGAAGGGCTGTAGTGTCCGAAGGGCTCCACCGCCAAGCACAGCCGCTGCGAACACCCTCAATGGTCGTCACGATCGCCGGTTTGGCTAACCGGCGATCGTGGTCTATGTTGTGCGTCCCTGCAGGGAAATTCACGGACGATTACTGGCGGGCAAAACTCAGGGGGCTCGCCGGTACGATCGGAGGACGGGGGCGCGCCGTCCGTCATGAGCACCCCCAGCCCGTCGTCAATGAGCCGGCCAAGATCGCGTGCAACAACGTGCTCGGGAGCATCGACGGCTCGGGCTACATGTCTGTGTGGGGCCGCAGGTGTGTCGCGATGTGCGCGAGGACAGCTCGGTCCCGGCGGTAGCTACATTGCAGCAAGTCCTCGCTGACCAACACGGCCGCACAGACACAGAGGCACAGCGCCGGGGAGGAGCGCCGTCGTTCTCTCGCGCCGATGTGGTCCATACGTTCGGGGCTCCAAGTGCCAAGCGGATGGGGCGATGAATCGGGCGGACTAGCCTCGCGCTTTCACGAAGCAGGCCGCCCGAGGCTTGATCAAGAACGCGGGGAGTGGACCCGACCTGCAGCGATAGGACTTGCTGAGGGTCCTGTTGATTGCGAGGAAAGACTCACTTCCCAGGCGAACCGACGTGATCATCGATGCCCTGCGCTGACTCCACGCCCTCCCGCACCGGCTGACCAGCTTTTTCCCATCCCTGCGAACACCACCGGCCCGCCGGAGCCGTGGAACTCGGCGTCCACCCGGCGCGACAGCCGAGTCCTCAATCTGCCTCGGCTCTGCAAACTCCACCAACTCTCAACATAACCAGCCGGTCAGTAAGCTGACGTCCCCTCAGTCAGGTTCGAAGACAATCGCCCGATCCTGGAGCGGACGATTGTCTCCACCGACATGAGCGGCGCTCAGTTCACTTGACGTCGGCCAGCCAGCGCAGCGCGCTGAGGCTCGGCAGGAAGAAGTACTCTCCGCCACGGGTGATGACAAAACGCTCCACGCCGTGCAGACGGCGCCGAAGGGGGTGCTGCGGGATCGTGAAGATGCCCGTGCCGTCGTTGTCGCCCGTGAGTAGATCCTTCTCCTGGTCGAGGCCGGTGAAATGGCCGTCGTTCAACCATTGCGACTTCACGAACTCAAACTGGCGGTCGAGGTGCGAGCCGATGAAGACGAAGACGATGCCACGGTCGGCGCCGTCGTCGTCCAGGACACCGGCCGGCAGCGGAGGACCGTAGTTGGTACCCCGCCGGATCATGTGGTGCAGGCGAACGTCGCCGATGATCTCCGAGTCGCGCGGGTTGGCCCGTCTGGCGTGGGCGCCGTGGGGGCAACTCGTGCCACCCGGATCGGACGCGTAGCGGAAGTCGTTGTTGCGCTGGTCGTCCGCTCCCAGGGCCGGGTCGTCGTGTTCGGGCGCCAGGATCAACGGGGCGCCGCTCTGCCAGCGGCCCACGATCTTGGCTGCGAGCAGCGACTCTTCCTCCGGGCTGTCGGAGTTGTCGTGCAGATACCGGCGGAACGCCGCGACGCATGTGTGCAGCTTCCGCCAGGCCACGAAGGTGCCGTTGCGCCCCAGTTCGGCTGGCTGCGGCATCGGCGGCAGGTTTCCGGTCTCGTCGGGATAGCCGAGCACGAATTCGCCTGCCTTGACCACGGAACCGTCACCGGGAGGAGTCTCGGCACCACTGCCTTCGATCGTGGGGTTGCCGATGCCGTCCTTGTAGCCGAAGCTGGTGCGCCCGGTGGACAGCTGGTAGAAGTCCTGCCGATGGACGACCTGAACACCGGGAAGCTGCGCGTGGGCCATGCGCGCACGTTCGAGGACGACCGCCAACGACTCCTGGTCGGCGGCCAGGAGGGACAGCACGACGTGTACCTGGCCGGTGCCGAAGGGCGGCTCCCAGCGTGCGGGCGCGTTCTCCCCGGTGTCACCGATGAATTCGGCGCGCGCAGCCATGCCCTGCCGGAACTCCTCAGGGAAGGTGTTCAGGGCGGCTGGTGGGACCTGGAGCGCTTCGAGCCCTCGATACGTCAGTCCGGCGTTGAGGAGCGCGGGCAGGTCCGGTTGCCACCAGTTGGCGGCGGAGTCGACCAGTTCGGCCAGACGCCCCATCAGCTCACGCCCGGCGCCGGGATCGTCCACACGCAGCAGGATGTAGGTGCCGACGTACGGTGACGGCCGGTTGCGCAGCACGATGCCCTGAATCTCGTCTAGCTGCAGCGGCGGGGCTTCGGTTGCTGTCATGTCGTCCCTCCGGAAGAGTGCCGGGTGATTTGTACCAATTACCCCTATCATCGGCACTCTCCGACACGA
Source organism: Streptomyces sp. NPDC004561 (assembly GCF_053602155.1). Classification (NCBI taxonomy): domain Bacteria; kingdom Bacillati; phylum Actinomycetota; class Actinomycetes; order Kitasatosporales; family Streptomycetaceae; genus Streptomyces; species Streptomyces sp. NPDC004561. The sequence continues at coordinate 44,726 of NZ_JBSGDB010000005.1, read as the reverse complement.
CGCATCGCACGATCGACGAGTGCATGGGCGCGCGGGGTCGCCCGAAGCACGAGGTTGTGCCGCGCGAGCCGAAGTGCTCGTTGGGGATCGCCGCCGACGGTTAGCCAGAACTCCGCCGCGTGCTCGGCGTACGCCTCGGGGTGGCGCGCCATCAGCTCCTCGTAGCGCGCGCCAGCGTGGGCACGCCAGAACCGAGCCTCCGCCGACGCTTCAGACCTGCCCAGGAGATGGGCGAGCCGGGTCGCATAGTCGGGATCGTCGCTGGCCATGGCTAGCCGGCGCAGGCGCTCGATCGCCACGGCCGTCCTGCCCTCGGCGGCGTCGGTCTCAGCAAGGTGGCCTTCGGCCGGCACGTAGGACGGCAGTCGGGAAGCGGCCGACTCCAGCCAGGTGCGCGCGCTCACCAGGCCGCCCTGGGCCAGTCGCATCTGCCCGCACTGAAACTCGAGGACCGCCAGTGGAAACGGACTGACCCCGCGGTAGGCGCTTCTCGCCGCCAAAAACCACGTCTCGGCCTCGTCCGCCTCGCCGCTCTCGGCACGACAGCGGGCCATGGCGCCGAGCGTCCTGAAGTCCTGCCGCCTCAACAGCCCCTGTCGAAGCAGCGCAAGCGCCTCGTCGTACTGCCCGACCGCCTGCCAGACGGCTGCTCGCTCCTCGTCCACGGTTCGCCGATCGAGCCCCAGCGCAGCCGCCCCGTCCAGATCGTCCAGCGCCGCCGCGAACCGGTGGAAGAGGCCCGACAGCCTGGCGCGCGCCACCAGCGGGCGAGGATCGCGCGGCGCCTGCTCGACGAACGCCTCGGCCAGCGACGCAGCGCGCTCGGCCTCGTCGATGCGGCCCCGTACGTGCCCGCGCAGGGCGGTCAGCTCCACCAACTCGCCCCAGCCGTCGGCGGTGAGTCTTTCCCGTGCAGCCTGCGACGTCAGACCTTCGATGCGCGCGTCGAGGTTGCCCATGGCGATGACGCCGGCTGTCGTGGGCGGCCCGCCCGCAAGGTCGGGCCCTCTCACACCGCCGACACGAGTGCCCGCCGTGGAACTGCTCATCGGCTCGCGGCGACCGCCGGGATGGTGGCCGCCTGCTCAGGCGGATTCGGGTTGGCCGGTGCCAGGTACGGGAATTCACGTGAAGCCGGGACGGTCCCGTCGACGCCGTCGCTCACGCGCGGGCCATGGCCCGCATTGACGATCAGCGTGTAGAGCGTGTCGATGACATCGTCGTTGAGCGATCGGCCGCCGCAGCTCGCATGCTCCCGTCCCTCTAGCAGAGCCTGCTCGATCTCGAAGTAGCTGTCTTCGGCGTACGGCTTGGCAACGTCCACGACCAGGAAGTCCGCGAGGAGCAGTTCTGTCAGCGGATGCGTCCCGTCCGGCTGTGTCGTCCAGTCCGCCTTGCCGTCGAGATCGTCGAAGAAGACCAGGTTGGCATTGAGCCGCGCGCGATAGGCGTCCATGTAGCTCGGACCCAGCCGGAACGGGTCTTCCTCGTTGTAGAGATCGCGCAGGTCCACGACCTTGTTGGCGGTGTCGACCCCGTTGTCCGACATGAGGATGTTCTTGACCTCGGGGCGGCCGAGACGTTCGAGGCGCACGGGATACGGGCCGGCCGTGACGGTTTCCGCCGCGACGGCGAAGACGCTGCCCGAGGCCGCCCCGAACAACCTGGGGACGTCAACCTCTGCCACGAGGGCCAGGACGTCGGCTCCCTCCAGAGTGTTGGTGCCCTTCGGCACGAAGGCGAGCCGTCGGCTCGCCCGCGTCTCTACTTCCTTGGCCACGTCCATGAAGAAGGGATCCAGCCGCAGCCCGGCATAGCAGCGTACGCCATGCCCCTCTCCGCCCCGCTCGTCATTCACCAGAAACGAAACCGATTCCCCGCTCGGCAGTACGCACGTTCCCTGCTGCGCCGGCTCCCCGACGTCATCCGGTCCGGCCGGAGCCGAGAAGGTGCAGGTAAGCGCGAATTCCTCGGTGCCGACATCGAAGAGTGAACCGGAATCCCCCATCGGAACGGATGCCGGACGGACGCGGAAGCGATAGCTGGCAGCGTCGGAGAAAAGGGCTCCCGGCCTCGCATTGGGAAAGACATTCATGACAAGGACGAGCCGACCCGCCTGGGAGGGGCTGGGAAAGGCAAAAAGGTCGGTCAGGTCTATGGCCGGATCGGCCAAGGCACGGGTGCCGGAAAGATGGTCGGACATGATGCTGCGACCTCCACTGACGGGGCCCGGTCGACGAACTCGCAGCGTTGCCGGACCGCCTGGTGGTGCCCAGGCGCCATGGCCACGGCTACAGCACCTGGCCGCAAGACAACTGCTAGGCGGACGCAGTATCCAGCAGGGTGTTGAACGCCTGCGTGACCTTTTGCGCCTTGGTGGTGTCATCGACCGTCATGGTCGGATTGGAGGCGTACCACATGTCCGCCTCAACGATCTTCGTCGCCAGCCAGTCGACCATGTGCGGATCGCTCGCCCCGGGCCAGCCCTCAACGGTATCTTCGAACATCTCGTCGAACCACGCTCCGGCGTTGGCGAAGATGTCAGCCATGTACGGCTTGAAGTCACCGTCATAGGTGACCGCGCCTATGACCTGAGTGTCATTGTTGATGAACGTGACGCGGAAGTCGTGGACAGTGCCGACGAGCTTTTCGTAGTGCCAGGCGTCCTCCTGGATCTTGGCGGCCTTCTGGTGGAACCTCTCCGCCCCGCCCGGCTTGGCATCGAGGAGAACGGTGATTTCCGCTACCTCCCCGACGCGCTTGCCAAGACCGTCGGGCTGCCTGGCCACCGTCGGAGTCGCGCCCCCCGGAGTCGCCGACTGCGCAGAGCTCTGTGTTGTCATGACTCCCTCTCCTTTTGATCGTCTATCGGCTGGTCTGTGGGCTCTCCTCCGTTCTGAGCGCCTTCCTGACTACCTCCACAGCCAGCTTTGTCGTCCTGCAGGGCGTCGGCAAGACGATCACGCCCCATGGGTCGAAAGATGGCGGCGGCCAGATCATGAGCGGAAACATGAAAGTGCCCTTGACCTGCAACGATAGGGACTCGCTGAGGGTCCTGTCGGCTGCAAGGAAAAGAGCACTTTCCAGGTGAGAGAGCCTATATCGTCGTACCCGCGTGTCCGTGTCCAGGGAGACGGTCGGCGGGTGGCCTCGCAGGCCGGTGCGGTCCTGCTGCTGGAGACGGTCCGCAAGATCGGCCTTGACCAGGCGATATCCACAGCCCTGGCGTCCTGGCGCAAGCCGCGGGCCGTCCACGATCCTGGGAAGATCCTTCTGGACCTTGCTCTGGCGGTCGCGCTGGGCGGGGACTGCCTCGCGGACGTCGCGATGCTGAGGTGTGAGCCGGCCGTCTTCGGGCCGGTCGCTTCCGACCCGACGGTCTCTCGCCTGATCGACGCCCTCGCCGGCTCCGACGAGAAAGCCCTGCAGGCCATCCGGTCCGCACGGGCCGAAGTCCGCAGCCAGGTCTGGTCGTTGGCGGGCAAGAACGCCCCGGACGCTGATGGACGGGTCACGGTCGACATCGACGGCGTCCTCGTGATCGCGCACTCCGACAAGGAGGATGCGGCCGCGACCTGGAAGAAGACCTACGGCCATCACCCCCTGACGGCCTTCGTCGACCACGGCCCGGGCGGAACCGGAGAGCCGGTCGCCGCTCTCCTCAGACCGGGTAACGCGGGCTCGAACACGGCCGCCGACCACATCACCACCGCCCAACTGGCCCTGGCTCAACTGCCGAAGAAGTACCGGCGAGGACGGCGGACGCTGATCCGCACGGACTCCGCCGGCGGCACCCACGACTTCGTGTCCTGGCTCGCGAAGCGAGGCCGATGGCTGTCCTACTCGGTCGGCATGGTGATCACCGAGGCGATCCACCAGCACGTGCTGAAGATCCCCGGCCCGGCATGGACGCCGGCCGTCGAGGCCGACGGCCAGGTCCGCGACGGAGCCTGGGTCGCCGAGCTCACGGGCAAGCTGCTGGACGGCTGGCCCAGCGGCATGCGGCTGATCGTCCGCAAGGAGCGACCCCACCCCGGCGCCCAGTTGAGAATCACGGACGCGGACGGCATGCGGATCACCTGCTTCGCTACCAATACGACCGGTCGACCGATCGCCGAGCTCGAGCTCCGTCACCGTCTGCGGGCCCGGGCGGAGGATCGGATCCGGGCCGCCCGGTCCACCGGCCTGCGCAACCTGCCCCTCCACCACACCGCGCAGAACAAGATCTGGATGGAGATCGTCCAGATCGCACTCGACCTGCTGGCCTGGATGCCCATGCTCGCTCTGACCGGCAAAGCCCGGCTCTGGGAACCCCGTCGCCTGCGGCTCCGCCTGTTCTCCGCGGCCGGACAACTCGTCACCACCGGCCGGCGCCGCATCCTCCGCCTCGCCCACCACTGGCCCTGGGCCCGTGACATCACCGACGCCCTCGAACGGCTCGCACTCCTGCCGAACCCCGGATGACCAGCGGACTCACCCGTCCCCGCGAGAAGTGGATCCAGCCCGGAGCAGTGGAACCCGGCGTCCACCCGAGACGACACCCGGGCCCTCAGCCTGCCCGCCCTCCACCACCGACAACGAAATGGGCCGCCGACTTCGTCGACGGCCCATCACGAAAGTTCGAGGCTAGGGAGCAGCATTCGACAGAAGTGCTCCTTGGGTAGGGGTCTCTGCGATGAGATCGGGCAGCATGAGGTACCGTCCGCCGTCACGGCCGACCTGTCCATAGGTCGACTCGGAAGCCTGGATACCCTCACTGACCTGGATTTTTTTCGGGACGTTGTACGTTGACATGATCCCGGAGCAGGTTCCAGTCTTTCCAGGTTCTTTCTCGTCTGCCGTGGGCGAATGCCAGCCCGAGGAAAGACCAACGGGAAAACGTCAGGCGATGCTTCCTTGGGAGAGGAGCAGCCGGGCATGCTCCGCGTTCGCCTGGCTCGGTCGCACCGTGATGCCGGCATGCACGGCGTCAGCGAGGTCGCGCGCGGCTGGCTGGCCGCGCCGAAGCCGGGCACGGTTCATGCCTGCCCGCGCGGTGCGCGGGCCGGGCGGCGCGTCATGAGCACGGTCATCGACCAGGGTGCGGCGTTCAGAGTCGCGCGCCAGGCGGCGGTGCGCATCAGGTGGGCGAAGAGGCGCTCGCCGATCCACCGCTTGAGCAGCACCACGCAGCGGCGCATGCATCGCTGCGCTTGGCGATCGCCAGGACCAGCAGGTGTTGGGCGTCGGCGACTTGGTGCAGCAGGCCCTCGACGTGCACGATCCCGTCCCTCAAGAGCAGGACGGTGAAGTGCGGTTCAATTGGAACGGCGGCTGCCTCCGCCGGAGATACGATGTGCTCGGTCATCGGGAGACCACTCCTTGCGTTCGGGTGCGCTGTCCCGAATAGAGGTGGAGCCCGAGCCTCCGGTGTAACGGGCTGCGCCCAGGCCGTCGGACGAGATTCCCGTGTGGCTGGCCCCGGCAGCGGGCAGAAACGTTCGGGCCGCCCCCATCTGCCGTGGGGCCGGCCCGTTGTCGTGCGTGCGGTGCTTTAGGACGGGATCACAGATCGAGCAGGAAGTCGAAGTCCGTGTCCTTCGCGCCGAGCAGCCACGCCTTGGCCTCGGCCGGGGTGAAGACCTGCGGCGGACGACCAGGGTTCTGCGAGTCACCGATCAGGACGTACCCGTCCTTGACGGCGACCTGCACGCAGTTCCCGCCGCCGCCGCTGTACTTGGATACCGTCCACTCGACCGACGTGAGGTCGAACGAGGACGGGTCCGGCTTCGCTGTCACTGTTCTAGCTCCTTGATCCTTTTCTTGAGGCGCGTGCGCGTCTCGTCGGGGTCCAGCGCCCGCTCCCACAGGTTGGTGAAAGCCGCGGTGTAGCGGTGCACATCATCTTCCCCGTCGAAGTACAACGAGCTGACCATCGTCTCGACCCACACAACCTGGCGGGCGGCCTCCGGAAAGGCCATTAGGACGAACGGGCCCGCAGACCCCGGGTGCAATCCGACGGCGTCTGGAAGGATTCGGATCATGTTGCGAGGATCTTCGGACTCCTCCAGAACTCGTTCCAGTTGCCGCCTCGCCACGCTGAGGTCGCCGCCGGCGATATGGAGCGCATGCTCGTCCACCAGGGCGCGAAACTCGGCGAGTGCACCCTCTCGCACCTGCTGCTGGCGGTCCATGCGGACGTCGACGAGCGCCTTGACCTCGGAGGGACGCAGATCGGGCCGCATCTGGGCGATAACCGTGTAGGCGTATTCCTCGACCTGACAGAGGCCCGGCCAGATGTCCCGTTCATAGTTGGACAGCGCAGCGGCCCGGCGCTCCATCTTCAGGAAGCCCTCGAACTGCATCGGTCCCAGCAAGTGTGCGTTGCGTCGCCACAGGGCAGGACGTGGTCGACCGGCCGGAGTGGTGTCCGCCCCCAGTAGTGCCAGGATTTCTGAACTCTCGGAGTCGTTGGCCTGGTAGACCTCAAGCAGCGCTTCGATGAGATCCCGGGCCACACGTCGGCGCTGCCCTCGTTCGAGTCGGCTCAGCCCGCTCTTGTCGATCTTGACTCCGCGCCGGCGCAGCACTTCGTGGCCTGCGACATCGCCCTGCGTGAGGTCCCGGCGTTCTCGCAAGTCCTCCAGGCGCAGGCCGACTTCACTGAGCGTCAGCGACCACGGCGTCTTCGCTTCTGGCATGGTGGCCAGTCTGACGGCTCGTCGCCCTCCCTACAAGCAATATGGTCGCGCAATTTGCTCGACCATATTGCTAACGGCTTGCCTTTGGGAGCATCCTAGCCAGGGTCACGAAGTGTGCCGCGCCCGTCGCCACGCGTGGAGGTCGCTCCGCTGCTCCGCTGTCCGCACACGCCCAGGGAGGGGCCGCCGCGATGCGTCGGACGCTGTTCAGCCTCCTGTTGAAGAAGCAGAACCTCACCACCTGGGAAGTGTTCTGCGTGCCCTACACGGCCACCGGCCGGGAGCTCGCCCGCGAGACCGGCAACCGCCGTCTCGCCACGGTCAGCCTGGGGCGTACCACGTTCGACCGATGGTCCTCCGGCAGCTGGTACGGCCGGCCCCGCGGTGAATCGGCGCAGATCTTGGAGCGCATGTTCGGGCACCCCGTTGAGGTTCTGTTCAGCCCGGCACCGGATGCGAGCGAGTCCCCGGTCGCCGTGGGGTCGGTGGCAACGCAAATCGGATCCCGCTGGCCCAGTTCCAGCATGCTGATCCCCGCAGGCGGCCCCGCTGGGACCTGGGAGATCACCGGGCGCCACCGCCTGGACGGGACGAGTGCCGCAGTGCACCTTCTCCCGGTCATCAGGCGGGGCGAGGAAGTGAACCCCGACGACCTTAGCCAAGATGGACAGCGCGACGTGGAGGGGTTCTTACGGCCGGCGCGCCGCGGATTCATCGTCGGTGTCGAGGAGCGACGCGGCGACCTGGACCTGTACGTCCGCGAAGCCGCGTCCGTCCGCAGGTCGGGCCGACCGGGACCGCAGTCCGCCAGAACCCTGTCGATTCCCTCGGCCTACCTCCTGGACGACCTCACGTACGGCATCGTCTGGGGGCTCACTCAACTCGACGACGGCCTCCTGGCCGACGACCAAGTCCTCGACAGGGAGCGGCACCTCATCAGCACCTACCTGTCCTTACCGAGATCAGCGCCCAGCCAGTTGCTCGTAGACCTCAGCGCCGCAGGCAGTAGCTGGATGGGGTCGGCATTCTGCGCCCAGCACATCCAGCAGGAGCTGGCCAACGCCACCGAGGTGCCTACCTTCTGGACACGCGAGCAGAGCGGGGAGGAAGCGGCCCCCTGGCTGTTCTTCAAACACAAGCTCGACTACCTCCAGGCGCTCACGCGCTTCCACAGTGCCTCTACGCAGACCGTCCGGGTCTTCTGCCTGCCTGAAGGTGAAGTCGCCCAGTCCGAGCGGTACGAGAGAGTCCTGCTGCTGTTGGCGATCGCGCTCATGGAGCGCGTCGGTATCCGGGTGCGGGTAATACCGAAGCCGGAATACTCAGAGGTGGACGGCGTGGCCCTGGTCCCCGGTCAGCAAGCCGTTGTCGCCAACTGGGTGCGGGTTCCCGGCGGGGCGCTCTGGGCCGCCGGCAGCACGTCGACCCGGGGTGACCTGCGCACGTACGCGGCAGCGTTCGCCGACGCACAGGGCAACGACGTCCTATCGGGCGCTGCGGACTCGGCGAGCCGACTGCAGGCGCCCTGCGGCTACTTGGGCCTGGACTGGGACTGGTTGACCTCCCGTTGCCGCTCCCTGGGTGAGTACGGTGTCGCCGGACTCGTTCGACCGCGTAGCCGCCTGCTGACGGTGAACGCGCTGGATGAGACCCTGCTCTTCCTCGGCAAGCTCACGTCCGACCAATGAGACCTGTCCACGCCGCCCCCCCAGGCATGAAAGGCCCTTCGTGTCCTCTGCTGACCGTGATCCGCACCGCTCCGTTCTCGTCCTGGCCCTCGGCGGCACCATCGCCATGACGCCCACCGCATCGGCGTCCGGGGTCGCGCCCACTCTGACCGGCTCCGATCTCATTGCCGCCGTGCCTGGCCTCCAGGACACCGCGGTCACGGCGGAGGACTTCCGGAAACTGCCCGGTGCGTCCCTGACGACCAGCGACATCGTCGACCTGGTGGGCCGGCTGGAGCAAGCCGATCGTGAAGGCGTCGACGGGATCGTGGTCACCCAGGGCACGGACACCCTGGAGGAGACCGCGTTCCTGACCGACCTCTACTACCGGGGCAGCGCGGCGGTGGTCTTCACCGGGGCCATGCGCAGCGCCGCGTCAGCGGGGGCCGACGGTCCGGCGAACCTCCTGGCCGCCGTGCAGACCGCCACGTGCGCAACGGCACGGGAACAAGGGGTCCTTGTCGTCCTGGGTGACGAGATCCATGCCGCCCGGCACGTCCGGAAGATGCACACGACCAGTCCGGCCGCCTTCGGTTCCCCGGCGACCGGCCCCCTCGGCCGTCTGGTGGAGGGAACAGCGCGGCTCCAGCGCGCCCTGAAGAGGACCGGAGCCGTCCCGCTGCCGCTCGGCGCCCCGGGCGCCCCGTCCGAGGTGGAGGTCGTCACCGCGTCCCTGGGCAGCAGCGGAATCCTGCTGGAGGGGCTGGAGGGCAAGGTCTCCGGGCTGGTCGTGGCCGCCTTCGGTGCCGGCCACGTCCCCCAGACGTGGGTTCCCCGGCTGGAAGCACTGGCGGCTGCGATGCCCGTCGTCCTCGCGTCGCGCATCGGCACCGGGCCCGTCCTAACCTCGACCTACGCCTTCCCGGGCTCCGAGAGCGACCTGTTGGCCCGGGGCCTGGTCGCCGCGGGCACGCTCGACCCGTACAAGGCCCGCCTGCTCCTGGTCGCCCACCTGGCCGCAGGCACACCGCGCTCGGAGATCGCCAAGGTCTTCCTCGACTACTCCTGATCCCGCCCCAACCAGCACGAAGGACGCCCCCGACCATGCGCTTCGCCCAGGTCCGGTCCGGCCGGCAGTTCGTTCTCGCCCTCGACCACGGGGAGGACCTCCTCGACGGACTCACGCGGTTCTGTGAAGACCAGGGCATTCGCTCCGGATACATCCCGACGTTCGTCGGCGGGTTCCGCTCTGCGCGCCTGGTGGGCTCCTGCGAGCCCCTCGCTGACCCCGAGGCCCCCCTGTGGGAGGAGATCACCGTCGAGACGCTCGAGGCGCTCGGTGGCGGGACGCTCGCGTGGGACCTGGAGAATGACTGCCTGGCACCTCATATTCACGTCGCGGCCGGCATCAAGGGCGCGTCGGCCGACGGGCGGGTGTCTCACCTGCTCGGCGCGAAGGTGCAGTTCATCTGCGAGATCCCCATCGTCGAAGTCGTCGGCGACGTGGCGGGCCCGGCGCTGACGCGGCGCCGCGATCCGAACCTGTACGACGTCCCTCTCCTCGGCTTCGGCACGGCCAGCTGAGGGGGAGACCGCGATGCGCAGGGCGATCCTCTTCCCGAAGGTGGTCGAGGCTCGGCGCATGCGCGTCTACGAGACGTTCACTGTGCAGTTCGAGCGGGCTGCCAAGGAGGTAGCCCGGCTGGACGGTGACCCCACTCTCGCCTCCGTGTACGTCTCCCGGTCCACCTGGGACCGGTGGATGGTCGGGGACATCAAGGGGCTGCCGCGGCGCCCAACTTGCCGGATCCTGGAGCACCTTCTCGTCGAGACGGCTGAGCGGCTGTTCGGGCCGGCCGAGCCGGACGCCCACCAGCGGGCCGAGACCGGGGCAGCGGCAAGCGGCGAACGCTCGCTGGGAAATCTCGGGTTGTCACCGCACGTCGCCGCTATGGAGTCGTTCCGGCTCGCGGACCGCCAACTCGGTGGAGGCCACGTCTACCGGTCTGTGGTGCACTACCTCAACACCGTCGTCGCCCCGGGCCTCTTCAGTGCGACGGACCAACGTGAGAATGGCGAGGTCGCGTTCGGGGCGGCGGTCGTGCTCACGGAGATGGCGGCGTGGATGGCTCACGATGTCGGACGGGACGACCTGGCCTCCGGGCACTTCGATCGCGCGCTGCGTCTGGCGCAGAGTCTTGTAGACGTGACCGCGGGCACGAACGTGCTGGCGGGCATGAGCCACCTGGCCTTGCAGACCGAGCAGGTGAACGCCGCCGCTGACCTCGCCCGCAGCGGACTGGCACGACTTGCCGCCGGCCCCCGGGTCCCGGCCCTCTCGGCCCGCCTCCACGCCATGGAGGCCCGGGCGCTCGCCCAGCTCAACGAGGGACGCGACGCCCAGCGGGCTCTCGACTCGGCACGCAATGCCTTGGCTCTTGCGCGTTCCGTTCCGGCTTCGCACTGGGTGGCGCCCTTCGACGAAGCGGCGCTGGCCAGCGAGGCTGCCTCCGCGCTGCTGGATCTCGGCGCGCTCGACGCCGCGGCCCAGGAAGCGGAACGCGCCCTGGCGCTGCGCGACGCGAGCCGGGTCCGAAGCATGGCGTTCGGACAGGTCACGCTGGCGCGGGTCTTGCTGGCGCAAGAGCAGGTCGACGCGGCCTGTCAGGTCGGCGTGGAGCTGCTGACCGCTGGCCAGTCGGTCACCTCTCTGCGGCTGAGCAGTCAACTCGACTCGCTGCAGGCCGAATTCGATCGGTACCGCCAGGTGCCCGAGGTCCGCGACCTGCTCTCGCGTATGGCCGCGGCTGCTCAGCACCGTAGATTGCTGCTCGGCAGTCTCGCGCTACCGGAAGGTCCGCAGTGAACGATGCCCCCAGGCCGGGAGACCCTGGCCGCAACGCCTACCTGGCCGAAGGCAACGCCAAGCAGGCCCGGAAGCGGGCGGCTGCCGATGCCCTGGTTCGAGACGGGGACGGCCGACTGCTTCTGGTGAACCCGACCTACAAGGACGGGTGGGATCTTCCCGGGGGCATGGCGGAGGCCAACGAGCCCCCCGATGCCGCTCTTCGCCGGGAGCTCCGCGAGGAGCTCGGCCTCGACATCACCAGCCTGCGGTTCCTGTGCGTCGACTGGGTCGAACCGCATGGCCCATGGGACGACTACCTCGGCTTCGTCTTCGACGCCGGCGTTCTGTCACCCGAACAGGCCGCCAAGCTGAAGCCTTGCGACGAGGAGATCTCCGAGCACGGCTTCTTCGACGTCACCGAGGCGCTGCGTCTGTTGCCGGACCGGCAGCGGGCCCGAGCGCAACAAGCCCTGAAGGTGCTGGACGACGGGATACCGCGCTACCTCCGCAACGGGGTGCCCTGCTGAACGGGGACGGATGCGCGCCCGTCTCGGCTGGTCACCTCCACGGAGAGGCTGCGGTCCTCGGTAGGGCTCACCGTGCTTCGGATGCGGCGGAAGACCTCCTCGATCACCGTCAGGTCCTTGGTGCACAGGGGCTGGCCGAGAGAGTCAAAGTACTGGCCGACTTGTTGCCGATCGCCCACGCCGACGATCACCACTGCGTTCTGCACCTGGTGAAGGATGAACCGTAAGGCCACCCGCAGCAGGGCATCAGCGGACGAGCCAAACCGCTCGGACAGTACGGCGAGGCCGTGCGTGATAGCCGATGTCTGCACCTCCGTTCGGTCGTCCGCCAGGCTCTCCGTCCGCGGGCGGCGGCCGGCGAGGACGCCGTTGGCCAGCGGAGAGGCGATCAGCAGGCCGACGCCGCGTCGGGCGGTGAAGGCGCCGAGGTCCTCGCCGTCTCCGAGGTCGGCCAGCGGGAGCAAGCCGCTCGCCTGCGTCCAGACCACGTCGGGGCGGATCTGGTCGAAGAGGTCCAGGAAGCGGCCGATAAAAGGGGCCGAGGAGCGGCCATCCGGGCCGCGCAGACCGATCGCTCGTATCTGGCCCAGATCCCGTAGCACGCGCATCTGCTCGATGACGGGGCCGAGGTAGCGGTCGCCGTTGCCGAAGTCGTACGACTCAAGGGTGTAGACGGCGAGTTCGTCGAGGTAGAGGTTCTCTAGAGTCTGTTCGAGCTGGTGCCGCAGGCGAGGACCGGCGTACGGGTGGGGAGCAGAGCCCCGGACTCGGCCGACCGTGCTGGACACCCGCACGCTGTGGCCCGGGTTCTCCTTGAGGATCTTGCCGATGAGCCGCTCGGCGTGGCCGTACCGGTGGCTGTCTGCCGTGTCGATGAGTTCCACACCGGACTCCACGGCGCGGCGCAGCCCGTCGAGCAGTTGCGCGTCGTCCGGCTGAACGGCGGTCGGGGCCCACCGGGAGGTGCCTGTGCCGATGCCCAGAGGGCCCAGGAGCAAGTCCCGGGCCACGGAGCGGTGGGTGAGATCATTCGGCAGCATCAGTATGTGTCACCCGCTCGATGCAGAAAGAGCGCGACGACTCGTTTCCCCGCGTCGTCGTACTGAACCCGCCAGGCACTTGCCAGTGCGTTCACCAGAAACAAGCCTCTCCCGTTCACATCGTCATCGTCGGCCCGTACCGGATTCCGTGGCACCGCGGCCGTGTCCCGGCCGCCGTCGCGGACCTGGACAACCGTCCCCCACGGGTACAGATCGAGAGAGATGCCGAGAGCCTCTCCGGCGTGCTCGAGGGCGTTGCCCACCAGTTCGTCGGCGACCAGCACCACGTCGTCCTTGTACTCCTCGTCGGGGGTCTCCGTGAGCGCGCTGCGGACTATGCGGCGGGCGGCGCTCTGCGGCGCGTCGAGGCCGCGGAGGTCGAGCGCGGCATGCTTCACGGCGCCGCCGGCGGCGCGGCCTTGGCCGCGTGCCAAGGCCGTACTGGTGGGACCAAGCACGGGATCACTCCTCGCTGCGTTCGCGATGCCCGGGGGGAACGGACTGGCAAGTCCTGGCGAATACCGTGGCCCATCACGCAGCGCTGGCGACAGCGAAAACGGCCCCCCACTTCTCCCCACTTCGTCGCCGGGCTCGCGAACTTACCGAGGCGGGACGACAGTCACAGAGGAAAGGATCCGCACAAAGGATCGGGATTTACGCAGCTCCCCCGGCACTGCGACCACGAACAAGGCGTCCTTTGCGCCCCGATTCTGACCGCGTGCTGACGCCGACAGGAGTGCCGAGAGCGGCTTTTAGCTGGCAGAACGCAAATGGGGGACCCTTCAGCCCCCTACCCCACCCGCGAGCGCGCGTATCACCGTTCACGCATTTCAGTCAAGCACTTCCAGCGAAGTGGGGTGAAGTGGGGGCGGCGCGGCCGGCCTCCAGCGGTGGGCCCTCACACAAGCCTCGACACACTGATTAATGACCGAATTCACCCCTTTTGCCTGCGGGGCCAGTGACGCGTGGGCGAAATCCCGACTGTGCTCGCCGATGTCGAAGTGGGGAGAAGTGGGGGTCCGTTTTCGCTACCGACAACGCCCCCAAGGGGCAACGCTATTCACAGGTTCACGCAACGCCAGGCACACGTAATTCGGCTGGACAGCACCACCTGCCCGCCCGTTGTCTGCCGCGGCGAGGGCTTCCCCCGCGGCAGCCGATCCCTTCCCTTCGCAACCCACCCGTGCCATCCCCCCGCAGCACCGCTTCCCCCAAGGATTCGCCATGTGCCAGCACAAGCCCGCCTGCCCCTCCGCCCAGGCCACGGACCGCGAGGCCGCCACCGTGGTCTCGGCGCACCCGGACCAGGGCTGGTCGCTTCTGTGCAACGGCGTGGTGCTCTTCGATGACACCGGCGAGATCCTTCCCGACGGGAAGATCGTCGCCCCTCGTCGAGTGACCGGCGTCGTGGCGTGTGCCGCCGCATGACCAGCCATCGGTACATGCAGGGTGGCCTTCCGGTGCCGTACGTGACCGCGTGGACCGCGGAGACGCACACGGTGCCCCCCGTGGTCCTGCACCGCACCAGGCAAGGGATCGGCTACGCGGACGAGGTGCCGTACGACCGCGACATGGAAGGCGTGCTGTGGATCCGGCAGGCCATCGCCCCGGGATCCGGCAGGGCGTTGTTCCCGAGCGTCCACGCTCTGCGCCAGCGGCGGGCGATCAGTCGAATGCTGTGTCAGGTGTGCGGCGCCGACACCCTGGAGCAGGACCCGGAGCGGCAATTGTTCCTCCTCAAGGACGTCGGCCGGCCGGTGGGCAAGGGAGAGCTGACCACCGCCGCACCGGTCTGCCCGCCGTGCGCGCTCATCGCGGTCAGGCACTGCCCGCATCTGCGCAAGCACGTCGCGGCCTGGGTCGAGCGGCCGGTGAACTGGGGAGTCACGGGCATTCCGTACGACCGGCGCACTCTGCTGCCCGTTCCCGGCGACGACCTCGCCATGGTCGCCTACGACGACCCCGCGATCCGCTGGCTCGTGGCCACACGTCAGGTGCTGTCGCTCGAAGGCTGTACCGCCGTGGACCTGAGCGACCTGAGCGCTACAGCCGGTGCCCGATGACCGAGGTGTCGACGTGCCCGTCCCCCGGTGTCCCGCGCTCGCCGGGACTTCGGGCCCGTCCGCCCCTTGCACCGCCGTGGCGTCGGACGAGCCGCACATCACCCCCTGCTACCCACCCGCGCTCCCTGCCCCCCGCAGGCATCGGGGCGCCCGCACCTACTGAGACGGATATTCCATGGCTGGGCGTATCGAGGACTACGCACTCATCGGGGACATGCAGACCGCCGCCCTGGTATGCCGGGACGGCAGCGTGGACTGGTTGTGCCTGCCCCGCTTCGACTCCCCGTCGGTCTTCGCCGGGCTGCTCGGCACCAAGGAAAACGGCTTCTGGCGTCTGGGACCGGCCTGCGCCGACGGGGTGAAACCGCCGACCGCCGACCGGCGGGACTACGACGGGGACTCGCTGATCCTCCGCTCAGAGTGGGACACCCTCCAAGGCACCGTACGCGTCACGGATTTCATGCCGCCACGGGACGGCGCCCCTCAGCTGGTCCGGATCGTCGAGGGCCTGAGCGGCCAGGTGAAGATGCGCTCCGCGCTGCGGATGCGGTTCTCCTACGGCCGCGTGACGCCGTGGGTGAACCAAGTCGGTGCCCGCACCGCGGCCGTGGCCGGGCCCGACTCGGTCTGGCTCGACGCCTCAGTGGCCTCGCGGGGTGAAGACCGCACGAAATATTCCGACTTCACCGTTCGGGCTGGCGAGCGGATCGCCTTCACCATCAGCTGGCAGCCCTCCCACAAGGGCGAGCCCCCGCTCCCGGAGCCGCATTCGGCGCTGGAGACGACCGCCGAATTCTGGCGCGAGTGGGTCGGCCAGTGCACGTACAGCGGTCCGTACCGCGATGCGGTGGTCCGCTCGCTGATCACACTGAAGGCGCTCACCTACGCCCCGACCGGCGGGATCGTTGCCGCCCCGACCACCTCCCTGCCGGAGGAGATCGGCGGGGTGCGGAACTGGGACTACCGGTACACCTGGCTGCGGGATGCGGCCATCACGCTCTCCTCGATGTTGCGCACCGGCTACCGCGAGGAGGCGCGCGCTTGGCGGGACTGGCTCCTGCGGGCGGTGGCCGGGGACCCGGAGAACCTACAGATCATGTACGGCATCGCCGGCGAGCGCGAGCTCGCCGAGGCGGAGCTGGATTGGCTGGACGGGTACGAGGGCTCTACCCCGGTCCGTATCGGCAACGGAGCTGCCGGCCAACTCCAGTTGGACGTCTACGGCGAGACCGTCGAGGCGCTGCACCTGGCCGAGGAGGCAGGGCTGGCGCCGAACGACCACACGGCTGCCCTGCAACTCAAGATGATCGCCTACCTGCAGGACCACTGGAGGGAGCCGGACGAGGGCATCTGGGAGATCCGCGGCCCGCGTCGGCACTTCGTCCACTCCAAGGTGATGGCCTGGGTCGCCGTCGACCGCACCATCAAGCTGATCGAGGCCGGGCGCGCGGTCGGGCCGCTCCAGCAGTGGCGCGAGCTGCGGGATGACATCCACCGGGACGTCTGCGAGAAGGGCTTCGACCAGGAGCGGAACACGTTCACCCAGGCGTACGGCTCCCGCGAGCTGGACGCCTCGTTGTTGCTGATCCCCCAGGTCGGCTTCCTGCCGCCCGAGGACAAACGCGTCATCGGCACGGTCGAGGCGATCCAGCGGGAACTGTCGACCAAGGACGGGTTCATCCTGCGGTACCGCACCGCCGGCCCGAAGGCGGGTCTGGACGGGCTGTCCGGTGACGAGGGCGCCTTCCTGGCCTGCTCCTTCTGGATGGCCGACGACCTCGCCATGATCGGCCGCGTCGACAAGGCGCAACAGCTGTTCGAGAAGCTCTTGGCCCTGCGCAACGACCTGGGATTGCTCGCCGAGGAGTGGGACCCGCGGCTCAAGCGCCAGGTTGGGAACTTCCCTCAGGCGTTCAGTCACGTGCCGTTGATCGACACGGCGCTGCGGCTCCAGCGCGCCCGTTCTCTTGCGGAGGCGGCATGAACCCGCAAAATCCGAGGGTTTTCGATCTGTTCCGCGCCTGCGTCGGCCCGGAACCAAGGCTGTTCCCCGTGGGTGCCCGCTTCGAGGTCCTCACACTGCCCGAGGGCGCTGTCCGGGCGGTGATCGGAGTGCTGGCCCACAACGAGCCACATCCGGTCGGCGCGGCCATCGCCGCCGACGGCGGGTGGAGCCTGCTGCTCCCGCCCGGCTCCCGCTGGGAGGTGTGGCCGCCCGGAGCGAAATACTAGAACACGGGCTTGTTGGTGGTGCCGCCGGTGATCGGAACCCAGAACGGCTCGCCGCGGTGGGCGAGGTTCGGCAACGCGGCCGGACGCGCATTCACGGCCCCGCTCCTTCTGAGTCTGGCACTGGCCGCGATCAGCGCGCACGAGGAAAACGACAGCGGTCCGGCGACGGTGCCGCCCCGCGTTCCGACACCCGAACTCGTATGAGGACCTGACCTGATGACCGCCCCGATACAGGACGCCGCGCTTGCCCTGCTCGCGCCGGGCTTCGTCTGCGCGACCGTTGCCGCCGTCCGCTACCGCCGGACAGCACACAGCCACGCACCGACAAGACAGGACTGGAGGAGGTCCTCCAACGAGCGCAGAGCCTTTCCGCTCTGCGGGACCAGGAGATACAGCACCTGGCCACGCACAGGCTTCCCGCGCTGGCCGGGGAGCTATGGGGCGGCTCCGGTGGCGACGCTGGGCAGCCGCTCCACCCTGAGCTGGCTGGCACCGTGTTCGCCCAGGCCGAGAAAGAGATCCTTCAATACTTCTGCACCCTTGCGGAGCAGGCGTCCACTCGCGCGGAGCGGGCTGCCCAGGCTGCCGTGCAGTCCGTGACACGAGCGCTCCAGGCGCTGGTGTACGAGCAGCAGCGGGCGATCAGCTCGATGATCGACCATCACGACGACGAGAAGGTCCTGGCCGACGCCTACGAGATCGACCACGCCTGCAGTCAGCTCGCCCGCAAGGCCCAGATCGTCGGTCTCCTGGCCGGCGCGTGGCCGGGACGACAGCGGGACGACACCCCGTTGCTGGACGTCGTGCGCGGGGCCGAGTCGCGCATCAAGGATTACCGCCGGGTGCGGATCACCGGGGAGCCCACTGAGTACGTCGGCAGCACCGTCGTCGAGCCGGTCGTCCTGGCCGTGGCCGAACTCCTGGACAACGCCGCCCGCAACTCTGGGCATCGGGACGCATCCCGAGCTTCAGCTCGGCCGCGTCGGGGCGCATCCCGGCCTTCAGCACGGGGGCGTCGGGACGCATCCCGAGCTTCAGCTCGGAGGCGTCCGGGCGCATGCCGGCCTTCAGGCCGGTGTCCGGGGTCATTCCGGCGGTAGCGGTCATCTAGTTCTCCCTCTTCGGTCGCGGGTGATCCGCGAATCCGGGTGATCGGGCTGTGGAACTGCCGGGCCGCGGGTCCGCTGAGGTGCTGAACCATCGGCTCGGCACGCCATTGGCGCAGGCGCATGCCGGTGGAGAAGGTCGCGCCGGAGCACGTCTTGTCCATCTGCGGATGAGCGTTGCGTGGCGCGGTCGCGCTGGGCGCTTGGCCAGTCACGCTAGGGCTGCGCCGAAGAGAGCCGCAACGGCTCTGGGCGTTGCGCCGGTTGCACGGGACCGTTGCGTGCCCGTTGCGCGCACATCCTGCTTGAGCTGCGAAATCGCCGAAGTCTGGTCCTGAATGGGCGGCAGATCAGCCCCCTTGGGCCCGGCAGGGCCGGTGGAAGGGCTTCTACTGCTCGCGTCGGCGCGGCTAGTTTGTGGCCCCGCCGAGAAGCCACGCACGAGATCGCCGTGGGCCCGGCTTCCCTTCAACTGCCGTCGGAATAACCGACCTTGAGGAGCACCCGTGCTCAACCCCGTCGTCATGAAGTCGGACCTGCTGTTCAGCCTGCGGGACACGCTCCACGCGGATGCCTTCGTCGAGGTGGTCACCCCGACACTGCGGAGGGCCGAACTCGGCCCGGGGCGTCGTCTACCGGTGGACCATGACGGCGGGCGGTTCCTGCGGGCGATGATCGGCCCGGCACTGCGGGTGAACTTGGAGCACCACCGGCGGGGCTTCGAGATCGGCCCGTGCTTCCGGCCCGAGAAGCCGGACGAGCTCCACGCGCCCGAATTCCAGATGCTCGACCTCTACGCCGCCGACGAGGACTTTGACTTCCTCATGGCGCTCGCCGAGAAGTTGATCGGCCCGCACATCCCCTACACCCCCCAGCGGGTCTCCGTCGCCGGCCACGTCCGCGACCACTTCGGCATCGACCTGCGCCGTGAACCCCTCGGTGACCTGCCCACGCAGATGGCCGCGCACCTGGGCATGGGCGGCGACGTGCCGTTCAAGACGGTGCTCGGGCAGTTCGTGGAGCGCGAGTTGGAAACCCGGAGCACCGGCGCCGCACTGTTCCTCACCGAGTACCCGGTCGGAGGGGACGAGCCGTGCGCCCGTCTCACACCCGGCACGGCTGCCGTCCTCAACCGCTTCGAGCTCCTGGTCGACGGCATCGAGGTCATCCACGGCTACGAGGACGAGCCCGACCGTGCCGAGTTCGTCGAACGGGCCCTTGCGGTGGACTTGTACGACGACGAGCAGGCCCTGGTGTGGAAGGCGATCGACGCCGGGCGCGTGCCGGCCAGCAGCGTTGGGCTCGGCATCGGCATCGAGCGGCTTTGCATGGCCTCCTCTGGCATCAAGGACGTCACCTTCTTCCAGCAGTCGTCCCAGTTCTGATCACCGACACGACCGTCCGGAAAGGAGCCGGGATGTCCTTGCCGCTGCGCCCGCTCGACGAGAGCGGCTTCGGCGCCATCGTCGACTGCAACCTCGCGACCGACGCCGAAGACCTCCTGCCCCAGCTGGCGCGAGCCCTTCATCGGCACCGGTTGCTGATCGCGCCCCGACAGCACCTGACCCACGCCGATCTCCTGATCGTCGCCTCCTGTTTCGGGACGGTGGACACGAGCGTCGACCGCCGGTACGCCGTCGGCGGCTTCCCCGGGCTGACCGTCATCAGCAACATCGTTGAGGACGGCGAGCACGTCGGCATCTACGACGGGGACAACGAGGAGGAGTGGCATGCCGACAACAGCTTCAAGCCGAAGCTGACCTCCGCGACCCTGCTGTACTCGGTCATCACCCCCGAGCAGGGCGGTGAGACCCGCTTCGCCGACGCGACCCGCGCCTACGCCGCCCTTCCCCCGGCGATGCGGCAGCGGATCGAGGGGATGCGCGCGGTGCACTCCATCGAGCGGCTCCGTGTCCTGCAGAGCCAGGCCAGCGGCGGCCAATCGTCGGTCGCGGCCGGAAGTCTCGCTGGTCACCCGGGGGTTGAGCACTCGCTCGTCCTGACCCACCCGGTCACCGGTGCCCGCTCGCTGCTGCTCGGCTCCATGGTGATCGGCGGCATCACCGGACTCCCCGAGAAGGAGAGCCGCGCCCTGATCAGCGAACTGCTGGAGCACACGACCAGCACGCCGTACGTCTACAGCCACCGCTGGAGCCAGGGCGACCTGGTCGTGTGGGACAACCTCGCCACCCTCCACACCGCCTCCCCCTGCGACAGCTCCCGCCAGCGCCGGCTGCTGTACCGCGCCGCCGTCCGATAGCCGAAAGCCTCGTGTTCACACCGCCGGATGACCTGCGGCGAGAACACGAGGGCGGCCCTGTAGTCAGCCCTAGGGTTTGCCCATGACCGTGAAGGTTCCCCTGAAAGAGACCGCCCTCAACGCCGAGCGCATCGCCCGCATCGGCCGCGAAGTCCATTCGGCCTGCCCCGAGTTCGACGCCGAAAGCTTCGTGAAGTCGGTGACGGCCGACCTTCCCCGGCTGGAGCTCAGCGGCCGGATCGCCCGCACCAGCGAGGGCCTGCACGCCCACCTTCCGGTCACCGGCCCCGACGCGCTTGACATCCTGCTGCGCTCCCTCCCGCCGACGCCCGAGGCCGCCGGGGTGACCAATGACTTCGGCCTGCACATCTACTCGCCCCACTCCGACTACGTCTCCCGCTACCTGCGTACCGCTGAGCACCTGGACCAGGCGCTCGCCGTTCTGGCCCGCATGACCGGGTACTTTTCCGCCGAGCTCCCGGTGCGGCACTTTCTCGCCGACTTCCCCGACGAGACAATGAAGGCCGTCGGCGGGTGGACCCGCGACGAGGACTTCCGGGTGCGCAGGCTGGCGAGCGAGGCCACTCGGCCCCTGCTGCCCTGGGCTCCGCGGATCCAGCTGCCCGTCGACGCGGCACTGCCCGTCCTCGATCAGCTCTACGACGACGCTCACCTCTATGTCCGCACCTCCGTCGCCAACCACCTCAGCGACATCGCCGCCAGCCGGCCCGACCTCGTGCTGACCACCCTTCAGCGGTGGAAGCAGTCGGGCCGACTCGCAGACGAGCACTTCGCCTTCATCGCCCGGGGTGCCCTGCGCAACCGGCTGAAGGAGGGCTGGCCGCCCGCCTACGCCATCCTCGGCTACGCCCACGACGCGCCCATCGCGCTCACCCCCCTCACCCTGGAGCGCACCGAACTCCGCGACGGCGACACCCTGAACTTCTCCGCCGCTCTCACCGCCACCGCCACCGCCACCGCACCAGTCCACGTGATGATCGTGATCGCCACCACGGGGCAGAACGGCCAGCCGCGGGAGAAGGTCTCCTTCCTGCGCCGTGCCACAGCCGAAGCCGGCCAGGAACTGCGGCTCGCCAAGGCGCACCCGCTGCGCTCGACCGCACGGTGGAAGGTCTCACCGGGCTCCTACTCCCTCGCCCTCCAGGTCAACGGCCGCCGCTTCCCCTCCGTCGTCTTCACCGTCCTCAACACCTGACGCCCTCCCCGCTCGTCCTGCTCTTAACACCCGCCGCACGGCCGCCGCGGACTTCCGCTGCGGCCCGGTCCGTGCTGTCCGCAACCCCCTGAAGGAGTGAACCGCCCTGATCGAACGAGTTTGAGCCGCGACCGCCCAGAGCCCGCACGCCCCGCCCCCGCCATTAGAACTCCCGTTCACCAAATGCCCTCCCATCGGGCCGTGACGGGACCAGGTCCAGTGCGTTTTTAGAGCATCAGTGCCACACCGACTCTCAGACGGAGGACACGCCATGCATCCCACCCCTGCCCCCCCTGCAGCAGCCTCCCGGAATCGAACGGCGGCCCGGCGTGATCACGCACAGCGTTGACGGCAGGCTCAGTTCAGCACGTCCGGATACGGGGTGGGCGGCATGAGTGAGCCCACCGATGCATCAGCCGACAGTGTTCCGGGACCGCGCACCACCCCCGCAGCGTCCCCCTTCGTTCCGTCCGCCGGACCGTCCGCACCCTCACCTGCAGGCACTTCGCCCGCGCCCGCTCCCGAGCCGCAGATGCGGTACGTCGACCTGACCGGCAGCCGCGAGGCAGCCGGCCGCTCAATCCGGATGCGCGACATGGCACGACGCCTGCCGCAACTGGTGCGCCGTTCGCTGGCTCTCGCCTGGCGCGTCGACCGACGAGCGACCGTCGGCCTCCTGTTGTGCCAGACCGTCACCGGCGTGATGCAGGCCCTGGGCCTGGTCGCCATCGCCGGTACCCTGACCGCCCTGCTGCGCAGCGGAGACGTCTACCACCGGCTCCTTCAGGCGTGGCCCTCCGTCGCCCTGCTCGCCGGTGCCGGCGGCGTGCGCGCGCTCCTCGGAATCACCGTCAACTGGCTGTCCTCCCGGCTGGGTCCGCTGATGTCACGCGAGGCCGAGCAGATGCTGCTGACCGGCTGCGCCGAGGTCGAGCTGTGCGCGTACGACGACCCCGACTTCAACCGTGACCGGGAAGCCGCCGACCGCGGCGCCCAGGTCACCGGCGACCTGATCAACGAGGGCCAGGACCTGATCGCGTCGGGCGCCAGCTTCCTCGCCGGGGCGATCGTGCTGACCGGCGTGCACTGGGTCCTTCTCCCGCTCCTCGTCGCAGCCAGCCTGCCGCAGGCCCTGGCCCAGGTGAGCGCTGCGCGCGTCCGGTACCTGGCGAACCTCCGCAGCAACGGCGACAACCGGATGCTGTCGGTGCTGCGCTGGCACATCTACACCAAGGACGCCGCCGACCAGATCCGCGCGGGCACCATGGCCGACTTCCTGTCCGGCCGGTACCGGCACACGGTCGCCCGGATCAACCGCGAGGACCGGGCCGCGGCCGACAAGGGCGCCCGGATGTCCCTGGTCGGCGCGGTGTGCGGAGGGCTGGGGTCGGCGGTGGTGTGGGCGGCGGTCGTGTGGCTGCTCGCGACCGGCCATATCACCGTCGGGCATGCCGGGACGGCCGTCTTCGCCCTGCAGACGGTAGGCATGTCGGTCCGGGGTCTTGTGGCTGTCGGTGCGCGCGCCGTGCGGACCGGGCTGTACATGGACGACTGGAGCGGCTTCCTCGACAAGGCCGGCGGCTTCCGCATGTGCCGGGGTCCGCACCGCCCTGTGCCGCCAAGGACGATCGAGGTCAAGTCGGTCACCCACCGGTACTCCGGCAAGGAGCACGACGCGCTGTCCGACGTCTCCCTCACCTTGCGTCGGGGCGAGGTCACCGCGCTGGTGGGCTTCAACGGCTCGGGCAAGTCGACGCTGTCGAAGCTGGTCAGCGGTCTCTACCTGCCCACAGGCGGGCAGGTGCTGTGGGACGGCATCCCCACCGGCGACTGCGACCCGCAGGCTCTGTGGCAGCAGGTCGCCCTCGTGCCGCAGGACTACGCGCACTGGCCGCTGACCGTGCGCGAGAACGTGACCCAGGGTCAGCCCACGGCGCGCGGCGACGCGGCGGTCCGCGAGGCGTGCGAGGCGGCCGACGCCGACGAAGTCGTCGACAAGCTCGGTGCCGGCCTGGACACCCTCCTAGCCCGCGAGTGGCTCAACGGGGAGGAACTGAGCGGCGGCCAGTGGCAGCGCATCGCCCTGGCGAGAGCGTTCTTCCGCCAGGCCGGTCTGCTGGTCCTCGACGAGCCGACGGCGAACCTGGATCCCCGCGCCGAGTACCGCATCTTCCAGCGGCTTCGGGACCTCGCCCGGGATCGGGCGGTGCTGTTGGTGACCCACCGCATCACCAATGTCGCCATCGCCGACCGCATCGTGGTCCTCAACGACGGCAAAATCGTCCAGGAGGGCACCTACCCCGAACTCTCCCAACAGCCCGGACCCTTTCAGCAGTTGCTGTCCTACCAGATCACGTCCGAGCCGGACGGCGCGAAGCGCGAGACCCCCGCATGAGCGGCCCCGGCGCCACCTCAGTACGCCCCGCCGAAGCGGCCGCACCCACGGCCGCGGACGCCCCCCTTCCCATGCCGTCCCGAGGTGATGACGTGCCGCTCACCCGTTCCCACATCCGCGCGACCGCCGAGGCGTACCTGGCCCGGCATCCGCACGAGCGGGAATCCCTGACCGGGCTGTTGTCCCTCCTGGACGGAGCCGACGCCCCGGCCAGCCGTGCCACGCTCCCCGGTCACGTCACCTGCAGCGCGGCGGTCATCGACCGGGAACAAGGCGTTCTGCACATCGGCCACAAGGTCACGGGGATGTTCCTCGGTCCGGGTGGCCATGTCGAGGACGACCGGACGCTCCTGGCCGCGGCGCTGCGGGAGGCGTGCGAGGAGACCGGCATCCGGCCGGGCGACCTGTGCCTGACTCCGCAGTTCATCGGGGCTCCGATCGACATCGACGTCCACGACATCGACGCCGACCCCGCCAGGGGCGAAGGCTCCCACCAGCACTTCGACTTCCGATTCGTCTTCTATCTCGTGCCCGAGCAGCACCCCCAGCTCACCTTGCAGGACGATGAGGTTGCCGGCGCCCGGTGGCTCGAGTTCGCCGACGTCCGGTCCCCGACCTTGCGTGACAAGCTCCTGGACGCCCAGGCCCAGGGCCTCGACGGGCGGCCAGAGCCCGTCAACGCCTCCGCGCTGATCCACGACGGCCACGGCAGATACCTGCTTCACCTGCGGGACCAGCGTGAAGGCATCTGGGCCCCGGGCACGTTCGCTCTCCTCGGCGGCGGCCGTACGGTGGAGGACGTCAACCTGGAGGCGACCTTGCGGCGGGAGCTCTCCGAAGAGGTCCCGGGCCTGGAGGTGAATGGCCTGACGCCGTATGCCCTGGAGGAGGCGACGAGCGTCGACGGCTTCGCGGTGCCAATCCAGGTGTTCGTGGGCCGCTGGAGCGGTGATCCGGAGATGGTGGATCTGCAAGAAGGCGTGTTGCTGCGGTGGTTCACCCCGGACACGCTGGAGCAGCTGCGCCTGAGCCCCGGGCTCGATGACCTGATCCGCCGGCACGCGGCAGAGCATCCCCCCGCCAGCAGTCCGCCGGCCACGGCCCGGCTGCTGCGCGACGAGGCGCCGGAGGGGACCGAGCTCCACATCGTCGGTGTCCACCTCTACCTGGAGGACAACCACGGCCGGATCCTCCTCGGCCTGCGCCACCCCGACTCTGCATACGCGGGCAACACATGGCACTTCCTGGCCGGGCACTGCGAGCGGGAAGAAGCGATCAGCTGCCTGATCCGGGAGGCCCAGGAGGAGGCGGGGCTGATCATCGAGCCGGGCGACATCGAACTCGTGCACCTCGTCCACCTCGTGGACTCGCCGTCCGCCCGCCCGCGTATCGGCCTCGTTTTCCGGGCCCGCACCTGGTCCGGCACCCCGGCCGTCCTGGAGCCCGACCGGTGCGTGGAGTGGCGGTGGTGGAACCCCAAGGATCTCCCGGCCGCCGTCGTGCCCTACACCCGCCAGGCGATCGACGGAGTGCTCGCCGGGCGCTTGTACTCGCAGATGGGGTGGGACGGGCGATGACGGCCCTGGACGCGAGCCCAGCCACGGCCGGCCGGACACCAGGGCGAGCAGGACGGCCGGCCGACAACACCCCACCTTCGGCTGCCGAAGTGAATCCGGTCGACGCGCGGGCAGCGATGGTCGCCGAGCTGGAGAAGAAGCATGGGCTACGGCCCGGGCCGGTGCGCGACGCTCTGCTCGCGCTGCCCCGCGAGGTGCTGATGCCACAGGCGTACGTGCGGCGCAGCGCCCCGGGTGAGGAGCCGCCGCGGTGGGACCTGCTGGACTGGTCGGCGCCGCAGGACCGTCCCGAGCTGCTCGGGCTGCTGTATGGCGGGGCCAGTGTGCTCGTCCAGCACGACGGTGAGCCCCTGATGGGCCGGGTGCGCGGGACGCGGTCGGGGGCGTCGATCACGTCGATGTCGACGGTGATGGGTCTGACCGCCTCGCTGCTGGAGGAGCTGGATCTGCGCCCGGGTCAGCGGGTGTTGGATGTCGGGACGGGCGCGGGGGTGACCGCCGCGGTGGCCTGCCAGGTCTGCGGCGACCAAGAGGTGGTCACCCTCGACCGGGACCGACACCTCACCGACGCGGCCAGGGTCCGGCTGGCCGACCTGGACTTCCGACCGGAGGTGGCGTGCGGGTCCGGCGAACAGGGTCTACGGGGGCGGAAGTTCGACCGCGTTTTCGTGTCGTACGCGGTGGGGCGTGTGCCGGCGGCGCTCGTCGAGCAGCTCGCGCCCGGCGGCAAACTGCTGGCGCACGTCACCAGCGCGTCACCGTCGTGGCCCGCCCTCGCCGTCGTGGAGCGCAACGACGGCGGGCAGATCACCGGAGAGCTGCGGGCGGTGGAGTTCGCCCACCGAGCCGGGCACGGCATGGAACGGATCTGGCTCAGCGAGGACTTCCGGCAACGCATCGCCACCGAGCCGGGCACCTGGACGCAGCGGAGCATGCTGGCGCCGCCCGCGGACACCGACCGGGGCCTGTGGCTGGCCGCAGACCACCTGCTCGGGGGGCTGGTGCGCGACTTCGGCGCCGAGCACCTGGTGATCGGCGCGCCCGCCTGCGGATCCTGGCGGAGCAGGATCTGCCAGCCCATGTTCGCCAGGGCGGCCATACCTTCGGCCGCAGGGCCCTCTCGTGGTTCGGTGCCACGTGGTGGAACGGAACCGGGGGAATCGGAAGGAGATGTCATGGCACCTACCTCCTTCTGTGAGCAGCGTGGTCACGTCACTACATGTCCATCGTCACCCGGTCGGCCTCATGCCGCTCGGTGGGGAGGGCGAGGGTCCGTGGCGCATGAGGTGGTCCGAGCAAGCTCCTCACCTGCGGGAGCCGGGGGCGTTTTCGCTGGATCTCCCGGATGCCGGCGGCCAGGCACAGTCGTGGTGTCCGTTCGCGTTGACGACCGCATTCACGCGTGGGGAGTGATGACGGCGCGTCCTCGGATCCTGCCGTCGTGCAGGAGCTGGTAAGCCTCGTCGGCGCGTTGCAGGGGGAAGTGCTCGACCAGCACATTGATCCTCTCCTGCTGGGCGAGCGTGATCACATCCATCAGTTCGGTGAGGGAGCCCCAGTAGGGGGAGGCGACCGAGCACTCGTGCGGCGGGCTGGAGAAGTTGACGGGCAGGGCTCCGCCGCCGAGTCCGACGATGGTCAGGTGGCCGAGGATCCTGGCCACCTGAGCGGCCATCCGCAGCGTCGGGTCGATGCCGACCATGTCCAGCACGAGCTGGGCGCCCTGTTTCCCCGTCATGTCCATGATGCGGGTCACCGCCTCGTCACCCGAGAGCAGGGCCTCGTCGGCGCCCATGCGCTTGGCGGTCTCCAGTTTGCCGGCGTCGGTGTCCACGGCGACGACGGTGGTCGCAGCGCTGAGCGCGCGCAGGATCTGGATGGTCATCTGGCCCAGTCCGCCGGCCCCGATCACGACCGCGGTCGAGCCCGGTCCCAGCAGGTGCAGCGACCGCTTCACGGCGTGATAGCTGGTCAGCCCGGCATCACTGAGGGGGGCGGCCTGGCGCGGGTCGAGGGCGCCGAGCGGAATCAGGTAGCGCGCCGCCGGGACCAGCAGGTACTCGGCCATGCCGCCGTCGTGACCACCGCCGAGGCCCGGGCCCTGACCACCGAGGTTCTGGCAGTAGTTCTCCTGGCCCTGACGGCAGTTGGTGCAGATGCCGCAGCCCCAGGAGCCGTAGACGATTACAGCGTCTCCAGGCTCGAAACCGGTGACGCCCGGTCCCAGCCGTTCCACCCATCCCGCGTTCTCATGGCCGAGCGTGAAGGGCGGGGCCGTGAAGCCGTGGAGCGGTTCGGGTGCCTGCATGATGTGCAGATCGGAGTGACAGGCACCGGCACCGGCGACCTTCACCAGGACCTGCCCCGGGCCGGGCTCGGGTACTGGCACCTCGCGCAGCTCGGGCGGTTGCCGCCAACCGACGAGTTGAAAGGCCCGCATGGCGATCCTTTACGCAAACGCTGGTCAGTCGCGGATGCCGTCGATGTCGACGAGGACGTGTCGCGGGCCGCGGAAGATCTGGTTGTGCCGATACGGCGGCGGGTCCTCGACCAGCCGGGGATTCTGCACCCGGCGGACGAACTCGCCGACCGCGATCTGGACCTCGAGCCGCGCGAGCGGGGCGCCGAAGCAGAAGTGGATGCCCTGGCTGAATCCGAGGTGCTGGTTGTCGCGGCGTTCGAGGTCGAGTTCGTCGGGGTCGGTGAACCGTTCCGGATCGCGGTTCGCCGAGCCGTACGCCAGGAAGATCGGCGCCCCCATCGGGATGGTGGTACCCGCGATGTCGATGTCCTCCACGGCCGAGCGGGTGTGCCAGAACTGCACCGACGACTCGAAGCGCAACAGCTCCTCCACCGCGGGCACGATCAACTCCAGTCGGCGGCGCAACTTTTCGAGCGCGTCGGGGTGGCGCAGCAGGGTGAGCACGCTGTGGGCGATGAGGTTGACCGTCGTTTCGTGTCCCGCGAAGATCAGGAGCAGGGCGTTGCTCGCGAGCACGCCCTTGGACATCCGCCCCTCCGAGCCGTCCTCGTTCACCAGCGCGGAGAGCATGCCCGGGCCGGGCTGCCGGGCGTACCGGTGGAGCAGCTCGGCTGCGAACTGCCCGAACTGCTGCACGGCCTGGCGGCCCCCGGCCAGTCGGCTCTGCATCTCTTCGGAGGCGGCCTCGGGGCCGAAGTCCAAAGCGTCCAGGGCCGTTTCGATCCACTGGTGGAAGCGTGGCTCGTCCTCCAGCGGCACGCCCAGAACCTTGCAGATCACGGTCACCGGCAGGGGGTAGGCGAAGTCGTCGACGGCGTCGATCCGGGTCTTGCCCCGCATGTCGTCCAGGAGCCTGGTCACGATGCGGCGGATGTCGGGTTCAAGGTCGGAGATCAGGTGAGGGGAATGGGGAGGGCCGGCGAAATGCGGCATCATCATCCGGCGGTCTCGATCGTGCTCGGGTGGATCCTGGGTGATGATGTTCGGCTCCAAAGAGATGACCGCCTCCGTGATCGGCTCGGCCTCCGCCTCCGCCGATCCCTCGGCCGGGGCCGCGACCGGGCGGGGGCACTTGCGTGGATCCGAGCTGACCCGGGGGTCGTGCAGCAGCGCGACGATCTCCCGGTAGGTACTGACGACATAGGTACCGTCCGGCTGTCGCGCCACCGGTGTCTTGCGCAGTTCCTCGTAGAACGGGTACGGGTTGGCGCGGTTGGCGTAGCGGAGGGCCTGCTGCCAGGGGGTTTCCTCGACCACGAGGCTCCACTCCCTCTTCTCTAGTCGATGCTGTCCGCCTTGCCCCGACGAGCGCGTCAGTGGCGGCGCGGCCGGAACTCGGCCGTCCGCTCGCTCGGGGCGTGTCCGGTCAAAACGACGTCGGGGATCGCCGTCGGGACCCTTGGGTCCGGGAACTCGGCCGGCACCGGCTTCATGTCGTCCGGCTGGTCCCAGCCCGGCGGCGGGGGCGGGAACGG
Source organism: Streptomyces sp. NPDC004561 (assembly GCF_053602155.1). Lineage (NCBI taxonomy): Bacteria > Bacillati > Actinomycetota > Actinomycetes > Kitasatosporales > Streptomycetaceae > Streptomyces > Streptomyces sp. NPDC004561. Next base: position 15,158 of record NZ_JBSGDB010000005.1, on the reverse strand, counting down.
ACCGGATCGCTCGATCAGCTTCCCGTAGTACTCCAGCCACTTGCCGTGATCGAAGGTGACGGCCGCGACGATGCGGCCCCGGCGGCCGTAGGCGGCGGCGAAATGCCGGTCCGACACGGACCCTTGGGTGAAGGCGATCTCGTCGCCGAAGGGCGGCACACCGACGGACTTGATGTTCACGCCGAACTGACCGGACCAGAAGCCGGGCAGCAGCAGATGCGGGCGATAGTGGGGCTCGAGGTTCACCATGTTGTGCGCCGCGACCTCGGCGCCGAGAACGGCGTTGTCCCAGTGCTCCATTGCCAGGAACTGGTACTCGTACAGCACATGCGGCGCACGCGCCACGTCACCTGCCACGTAGACGCTGTCGGTGACCACGCCGTTGATGTCGAAGGCACGACCACCGGCATCGCACCCGACGCCCCAGAAGCCGGCCGCCAGCCCCGAGCCCTCCAGCCACTCCACGTTGCGGATCGATCCCAGCGAGGCCACCACCACGTCGGCGTCGACGGTGGATCCGTCGGACAGATGCGCACGCCGCACGTGCCCGCCGGAGTCGCCCTCCAGTGACGACACGCCCAGCCCGCAGCGCAGGTCCACGCCGTGCTCGCGCTGCATCTGCGCAGCGATCTCGCCGATCACCCCGCCGAGCGCGCCGACCAGCGGCGCCGAACCCCGCTCGACGACGGTCACCGGGATGTCGAGCTCCCGGCAGACGGAGGCCACTTCCGAGCCGATGAACCCGGCGCCGATGACCAGGACCCGCGACGGCGGCTCGGCCAGCGCCTTTTGCAACCGCTCCGCATCATCACGCGAACGAATCGTGTGGACACCGTGCAGGGCGGCCTCGGCCGGGTTCGGCCACTGCCGCGCGCGGGTGCCCGTGGCGATCAGCAACCGGTCGTACGGAACCTGCTCCCCGTCGGCCAGGGACACCTGCTTGGTCACGCGGTCCAGTCCGACGGCGGCCACCCCGAGCCGCCAGTCCGCATCCACTTCTCGCATGCGGGGCAGCTTCGTGTGGTCGGCCGGCACCCACCCCTTGAGCACCTGCTTGGACAGCGGCGGACGGTCGTAGGGCTCATACGGCTCGTCCCCGATGATGGTCAGAGAACCGGTGAAGCCCTCCTCACGCAGGGTCTCCGCGGCCCGCAACCCGGCCAGGGAGGCACCCACGATGACGATCCGGCCGCTCGCCCGGAACTCGCGCACCAGCTCCGCGACCGTTGCCCTCAAGGTCATGACGTCTCGCCCCGCTCCGCGCCGTCCACGCGGTCGATGACGATCGCCTGCACCGGACACGCCGCAGCGGCTCGCTCGACCTGCAGGCGCCGCTCGTCATCGGGGTTCGGCTCATAGGTGAGCGCCTCCTGACCGTTCAACCTGAAGACCTCGTGCGCCAGGTACACACATTGCGCGTATCCCTGGCAGCGATTCAGGTCCACGACGATCCGCATGGGCAGGCTCCTTCCGTTCTGCCTACCGCCCCACGGCGACCATCGACCCGGGTCAAGAAGCTGGGGGGTGCTCCTCAAGCCCCCCGTCTGGCGGCGGGGCTGGATGTCCCACCCGTCGCCGCCGGCAGGCCGTTCGGTCCTGTTCTGCGCCGCAGCCTTTGCGGTGGCGCTCGCTCGGCTGTGAGCGGCACAGCCGGCAGAGGGCGATACATCCTCGACGTCGGCATCAGGGTGCGCCCTGGTCGGTACGGCCCTAATAGAAATGGTCGTCCCGCCTTCCGGCGATCGCAAACCCGCCACTGCGGCGAACTGGATGCATCCGTGACTTCGGGCCCTCACTCCCCGGGCTGAGGCGATCTCCGGGCCGGTCACCACCGATCGCCAGGTCCCGCTCCAGCCGCCGTCCCGCCGTCCCGCCGTCCGGCCAGCCCGACCGCGTCCTGGCGCGTGCGCCGGGGGACCGGCGACGGGCAGCTCGCCATGAAGAGCGAGATCTTGGCGCTCCTGCCAGCCGGTCAACGGTCGCCTTCGTCACTTCGACATTTCCATACGACGTATGGTAACAATGGAAGCGCACTTCCATACGACGTATGGAACTGCTCGCTCGGACCACACCGGGTCTCATACATCGCCTGACAGAACCGCCGTTGGCGCAGATCACCCCCCCCTCGGGAAGGAAAGATCATGAACAACCTCGCGAAGCGCATCGCCCTCACTGTCTCCTCAGTCGCGGTCGCCGGCGCCGCCGTCCTCGGTGCCGGTGGCACTGCTTCAGCCGCGCCCCTCGCGTCCGCGCACGCCCAGCACCCGACCGACGGAGCCGTGACCGCTGACTACAGCTGGGACAACGGTGTCGGCTACCTGCTCGAGCGGGGCTACTCCTGCGACGAGACCCGCGGCTGGCACCAGGACCGCCACGGCACCGATGCGACCCGACACGACTGCGACGGTCTCTACTACCGCGATGGTCACTTCTACCGCTGGGACGGCGAGGGCCACGGCTGGACGTCCGACAGGTCCTACCGCCACGACGGGAACCGCTGCGAGCACGACGGCGGGGGCAGGCACCACCATGACCTGAGCCGCGACGGCCGGTGAGACGGGTATCGGCCATGTGCGCAAGCAGTTCCCCTCGGCCCTGTCCCTGCCGGCGGCGGGGATCCGTCCGACGGTCGGGGGGCGGCGTCCCCGACCGCCGGCCGAGTGAGTGCAGCGCCACTTCTCATGCGGTGCGCCGGTGCCGTCCGGCGCCCGCGCCCCGCCGTACCGCCTCCGCCCGACCTGCCTCTTCGCCACAGGCCGGTGGGAGGCACCGCCGAGCCCTACCCAGGAGCGGAAGCCGATGAAGAAGTCCCTGAAGGCCGTAGAACGACGGGTGGCCGTGCAACTGGTCGTCTCGCACGCCTATTCATTGCCCCTCTTCGTACGTCTGCGCTACGCGCCCGCGGACCCCTATGTCGTCCGTGCCGCCTTCTTCGTCGACTGTGACGACCCGGTCGAATGGGTCCTGGGGCGGGATCTTCTGGCAGACGGCCTGCAGGGCTCCGCAGGCCACGCGGACGTCCGGATCTGGTCGGCCGCAGGGCGGGGTGACGAGTCGATCTACATCGCCCTCGGGTCTTCCGCAGGAACCGCCTTGCTCGAGGTCCCCGTGCAGGACATCTCGTCCTTCCTTCAGGACACCCAGGCTCTGGTGCCACGGGGTACCGAGTCCGGACTCATCGACTGGGATGCCGAACTGGCACACCTCCTCCCCCAAGGCTGACCGCCTACCATCCATGCTCAGAAGCAAAGGAACCAGTGTCATGTCCCAGTACCAGCTTCGCGTCTACACCCTGCGCAGCTCCGACGCGCTCTCCGCCTACGAGAAGATCTGGGCCAAGCACATTCCCGGTATGGCCAAGCACAGGATCACCACCCACGGCGTCTGGACGGGGCCCGCGGCGCCCGGAAACGAGAACCCCCGGCTCTACGCCCTCGTCTCCTACAGGGACACCGACGACGTGCGGGAACGACTGGAGGCATACCTGTCGAGTCCTGAATTCCGCGCGGACATGGAGGGCTTCGACATCAGCCAGATCGTCGGCCTAGACGAGATCCCGCTGACGCCCACCGTGGACTCACACTTGCGCTGACGGTCGGCATGCGACGAGTGAGGCGGCCAGAAGGGCCGGTATCCCGCGGCCCTGCGATAGTGGTTCCGGTGTCGTCGATGGCGACCCACCAGTGGTGGCCCTCGCTGGCATCGATACCGACCCATAAGCAGGGCACCTGTGTGTCATGTGCGTCTCCTCGGACTCGGAGCGCGTGCCGTTCCGGTCCAAGCACGGCTCTGCCCTGCGTGGCCGGGCCCCGGCAACCACGGCCGACGTCGAGGTGGGGACCGTGACGAGTCGGTACACCACAACCACGACCGGTACAGCGTCGATCGCTGAGACCAAGGGCGCCCTTTGCCGGCAACCGCCGTCGGCCACATCTCCGTGATGGCCCCGGCCGGCAGTGGTGGCCTCGCCTGCTCCCGTCGGGGAATCCGACGACAGCCCTTCCGATGGCCCTCCCCAGATGACTCGAGGCACCAGGAGTAAGACCCAATGAAGTCATTGAGAACTGTGATCCAGGGGCTACCTGTGAAGCTTGTCGGCGTGCATGCGACGTCCTTGCCCATGATCATGAATCTGCGGTATGAGCCGAGTGATCCCTATGTGGTCCATGCCGCCTTCACCACCGATGCCGACAGCGACGAGTCGGTGGAATGGATCATCGGGCGCGATTTGCTGATCGACGGCCTGGAGGGCCCCGCCGGCGAGGGAGACGTTCGCGTATGGCCCACCGGCGAGGAGGGCTGCCGCGACTTGTACATCCTTCTCAACCCGCCATCCGGTACGGCCCTGCTCAAGGCCCCAGCGCAGGAAATCAAGGCGTTCCTGCAAGAAACGGAGGCAGTGGTGCCCCGGGGGGCCGAGCTCGGCCACAGCAACTTCGACCGTTTGCTGGCGCACTTCCTCGCCGAAAGGTGAGTCCTGTCAGGGTGCGACCTGAGGCAGGCACACGGACGTCTGCGCCTCGTGTTCACCGCCATGGTGAGTAAATGTCCGCAGTCGTGGCGAGGAGGGCGGCCGGGTCGATGCCGGCCTAGGTCGCGATTGTTCGCCGCGACTCCGCGGCCGACCCTCGCTTGAGTGAGCGGCTTCAACGCCGACCGTGCGCACGCTGGGCCCCGCTCCCCGAACCCTGCCGGGTTGTACACGCCGGTGCAGCGTAACGTCGTCTTGTGGACTTCACTGCGGACAGTCTCGTGTCCCGCGCCGCGCGTGAGGCCAGCCGGCGGGCAGACCAGCTGATCCATGACATCGAGCGGTGCCTGCAGCGTGAAGTCCCCGAGGTCTGGGCAGACCCCGACGTCGCCCGCATGACGGCAGAGAACGTCACCGAACATGTTCTCGCGGCGTTGGCCGGCCTGGTACACGGCATCGAGCCGGACCGGATCGAAACGCCGGCCACAGACCCGGACCGCGCGCGCCGACTTGCTCGGCACGGGACACCCGTCAGCGTGATACTGCGGTCCTTCCGGCTGGGGCAAGGTGTCATGCTCGACCGGCTGCTCGAAGAGATGCCCCGGCTGACCGACGACGCCGAATTGATCAGTGCGGCGACGCGGAAACTGATCGCAACGATGGCCGGGTACGTCGATCGCATGTCGGAGCAGGGCGTGGCGGTCTACCAGCGGGAACGGGACCGGCGGCTGCAGTGGCGGCTCTCGGTTGTGAACGAGGCGGGCAGGCGCATCGGCACCACGCTGGACATCGCCCGCACCGCCCAAGAGCTGGCGGACCTCGCCACCGAGAATTTTGCCGACCTCGTCACCGTCGACCTGCTCGACTCCGTGCTGCGCGGAAATGACAGCCCTGTGAGCGGCCTTCCGACGCTCCGGCGGGTCGCTCAACGATCAGTGGTGGAGGGCGACCAGGAATTGACGATCCGACCGGAGCAGCTTCACGTCAGCCCGCGCGGTTCACCGTCGGCTCGCGCTCTCGACACCGGTCAGCCCTGCCGGCACACCGGCCCACCGGCGCCCCGTAACGCCGACGGCGCCGACGACCACAAGACCCACTCGACGCTGGTGGTGCCGCTGCGGGCCCGAGACTCCGCCCTGGGCGTCGCGCAGTTCATCCGGCACCGCAACCCCGACCCCTTCGACGACGAGGACCTGCTCCTCGCGCAGGAGATCGCCGCCAGGGCGGCGGTGGCCGTCGACAATGCCCGCCGCTACACACATGCGCGCGCGACTGCCCTCACCCTGCAGCGCAGCCTGCTCCCGCAGCACACCGCAGAGCAGTCGGCCGTGGAGATCGCTTGCCGCTACCTGCCCGCAGGGGCCCAGGCCGGCGTCGGCGGCGACTGGTACGACGTCATCCCACTGTCCGGAGCACGCGTCGCCCTGGTGGTGGGCGACGTGGTCGGACACGGCATCCACGCCGCCGCCACCATGGGGCGGCTGCGGACCGCCGTCCGCACCCTCGCCGACATCGACCTGCCGCCCGACGAACTCCTCACCCACCTGGACGACGTCGTCATCCGCCTGTCCGCCGAATCCTCCACAGACCCGACCATCGAAGAGGCCGGGGACATCGGCGCCACCTGCCTGTACGCCGTCTACGACCCCGTCTCCCGCCAGTGCGTCCTCGCCCGCGCGGGGCATGTGCTGCCCGCCGTGGTGGGCCCTGACGGAACCGCCGACCTCATCGAACTGCCACCCGGACCACCGCTGGGCCTGGGTGGCCTTCCGTTCGAAGCGGCGGAGTTCAACCTCCCCGAAGGCAGCGTCCTTGCCCTCTACACCGATGGCCTGATCGAAGGCCGTGACCACGACATCGAAGCGGGTATCGCCCTGCTCCACCAAGCACTTGCTCAGCCCGCTTCCTCCCTGCAAGCAATGTGCGACACCGTGCTCGAAGCCCTGCTGCCGGCTGATCGACCACATGACGACGTCGCGCTGCTCCTCGCACGCACCCTCGTCCTGGGCGCTCGCCAAGTCGTCAGCTGGGACTTGGACGCTGACCCCGTCTGCGTGTCCCGTGCCCGGTCGAACGTCGCTCAACAGCTGAGCAACTGGGGCCTGGAGGAGGTCGAGTTCTCCACCGGGCTCATCGTCAGCGAACTGGTCACCAACGCCATCCGCTACGGTCGTCCTCCCATACGGCTGCGCCTGATCCACGACCGTGCCCTCGTTTGCGAGGTATCCGACACGAGTAGCACCACCCCTCACCTGCGTCGGGCCCGCACCTACGACGAGGGGGGACGGGGCCTGTTCCTGGTCGCTCAGTTCGCCGAGCGCTGGGGAACGCGGCACGCCCGACAAGGCAAGACGGTCTGGGCCGAGCTGAGCGAGAAGGAGTCCGTTGGATTCCCGGCATGGGATTCCCTGTAGGTGCGACGACGGACGGAGATCTGCGGTGAGCGGATGCGTCGACCACGAGCTCGGGGGCTCAGTAGGAACGGCGTTCGATGGGCTGCTCGAACCAGATCGTCTTGCGGCTCTGGCTGTTGCGGCAGCTCCAGCGAGCGGTGAGGCTGGGTGTTGCTGGAGTCGGTGACCTCGCAGACCAGAAGTCGGCGAACGTGGTCGGCGAAGCCGCTGCGGAAGGAGGGCGTTACCGGCTCCGAATAATTGAAGGCCGGAGACCTTGTAGGACGGATGGCCTGGCTTGCTTCGCGGCCGCAAGCCGATACGCCTAACACCAACCTCGCAAAGCGGCGTCCACGACGGCGTTCCCGGTGTCGCGCCCCAGGTGGATCCCGGCGAAGAAACGCTCGAAGAACAGCGGCCCGGCGGTGGCCATGGCGAATGTCTCGGGTGTGACGTCGGGCCGGAGCTGACCGCGCTCGACGGCTGTGGTGACCGCGGGACGCAGGGCGTCGGCGATCTGGTTCAGCAGTGCCTCCCGGAGGCGGCGCATACCTTCGTCGTGCCGTGAGCCCCCGAGGACCGCGGCAAGGACGGCCCCCGATTGCTCGTCGTCCCAACGCTCGGCGAGCACGTTCAGACGGTAAATGAGCTCCGCTCGCGGATCGTTGCCCGAAGCGGCCCGAAGCTCCTCGGGTACCGGAGGGAGAGGGGGCATGCCGGCCTCCAGCGCGGCCAGGCGGAGGTCGAGAAGGCTCGGCCAGTGCCGGTAGACGGTTGCCCTGCCCACGCCGGCACGAGTCGCAACCGTTTGATGTGTCACGGCCTCCAGCCCACCTTCCGTGAGCAACGCGGTGGCCGCCGCGACCATGGCCTCACGACTGCGCAATAGACGCGGATCTGTTCGATCTTCCACCTGGTACACCTTCCGCTGATAGAACCCGAGCCGCAGCGACTATGGGGCATCCATCGAGCAGGGGAGGGGAGCCACAAAGACCCTGTTCGCCCCCCTCGAAGGTGGGCCCTCAAAGCACTGCTTGTCCCATTACATGTGCACGACGGATGCAGCGTTCTCGTTCTGCTGGGGCACACCCCGGCGGTAGAGCAGGGCGGTGACGACCCGGCCGGTGACGAAGACGGCCGCCGACCACCAGTAGGCCGTGGAATAGCCCTCGAGGCCGGCCTGAGCCAGCACGCCGGGGTCCTTGGGGTTGCGGCCGGAGAGATAGCCGGTCGCGGCGTCGGAGGCCATCGTGCTGAGCAAGGCGATGCCAATGGAGCCGCCCACCTGCTGAAGCGTGTTGACAGCGGCCGACGCAACGCCAGCATCGGCGGCCGCCACCCCGGAGGTCGCCAGGCTCATGGCGGGCGCGATGACCGTGCCCAACCCGATGCCGACGAGTACCAGCTGGGGCAGTACCTGCGTCACGTATCCGCTGTTCAGGTCCAGTCCGGTCATCCAGATCAGCCCGGCGGCCGCAATGGCCATGCCCAGCGGGACCACTGGCTTTGGTCCTATGCGCGCCACCAGGACGTTGTTGGCCACGGCGGAGGCGGACGACGAGGCCACGATCAGGGGCAGGAAGGCGAAGCCGGTGTTCAGAGCGCTATAGCCGAGGCTCTGCTGCAGGTAGTAGGTCAGGAAGAGGAACACGCCGAACATGCCCGCGCCGGTGACGAAGAGGGCGGCGAAGGAGGCGCCGCGGTTGCGATCCAGCAGGACCCGCAGGGGCAGCAGCGGATACGCCGCCCTGCTCTGCCACCACACGAAAAGGGCCACCACTACGGCACCGGCCGCCAGCATGCCCAGGGTCGCCGGCGAACCCCAGCCGTGTGTTTCGGCGTTCGAGAACCCGTAGACCAGGCAGAACAGGCCGTTGGAGGCCAGCAGGGTGCCGGGTACGTCGAGCTTGGAGGACGTGTCACGCAGGGCGCGGTGCAGCAGGGCTGCCCCACCGACGAACGCCACCACCGCGAAGATCACATTGACGTACATGGTCCAGCGCCAGTCCAGCACCGGCGACCGATCCCGCGACAGTGAAAGCTTTCGCCCGCTCGCGCGGATCGGTGAAGGTGGTCATCAGGACCGACAGGGCCGACGGGGCCAGCAGGGCGGTGAACAGGCCCTGAACTGCGCGCGCGATGACGAGCATGGCGAAACCGTTCGCCGCGCCCGCCACCATGGAAGCGGCCGCGAAGCCGGCCAGACCCACCAGGAACGTCACCCTCTGCCCGACCAGGTCCGCGACCCTGCCGCCGAGCAGCAGCAGACTGCCGAAGGTCAGCGCATAGGCGGTGACCACCCACTGCCGGCCGGCGTCCGAGAAGCCCAGGTCGTGCTGGGCGGCTGGCAGGGCGATGTTCACGATGGTGCCGTCGAGGACACCCATCAGCATCGACAGGGAAATGACCAACACAATCCACCAGCGACGCCGGTGCGACAGGTCGGGCACATTCTCAGGTGTGGTCTCGGCGCCGCAAGCAGCGACGGTGGCGTTCTGGGACATGGGGGCAGCCCTCCGGACAGCGGATGGGGGGATGGAGGAAGAGGGAAAAGAACGGATCAAGAGATCGGGTAGGTCTCATCCGGTACGGGGCGCCACTTCCTGCTCACGGGCGGGAGCACTCGGCGGCGTAGCCGCCTCGGTGAACGCGGTTGATTCAGCTCGACGAGGCCGACGGTCTCCCTTCCAGGAGGGAGACCAGGAACAAGCCAACGACCATGGTCATTTCACGGTTCAGCGTCGGCATACGGCTGCCGTGAAGAGGCTGGATGTGGAACCACCCCGCCGGACGGTCTCACCCGATGTGAGGGGGTGGCTCCCCTGTGTCGCAGCCTGAGATCGCCCGACTGCGGGCGCGCCCCAGGCGCCAGCGCTTGGGGCGCAGCGTCTCAGGCTGACTGGCTCAATGGCCAGCGTGCCGGCCGTCACGACCGGCGGTGAGGCGGCCTTCCAGGCCCGTGATCAGCGTGTCCATCACGAGACGGAACATGTGGTCCTGGTCAGGGCCCTCAGGGGCCGCACTCGTAGAGCCAGGGTCTGCGTCCGCGGCCCCGTCTTCGTCGGCTTCAGGGCCGTGGGACTTGAGGGTCGACCACTGGTGGAGAGCGCCGTTTAGTTCTGCGGTGAGGACACCGATGACGACGGCGACCATCAGCGCGGCGATCTCCGAGACCTCTGACTGCGGCACACCGGCAGCCGCCACGATGGCGGTGAGGGCGGTCCAGAACGGGTCGTCGGGCTGGATGAAGTCCGGCTGGTGGCTGAACGAGTACGCCAGCAGCTTGGGGTGACGGTGCGCCAGGGTCCGGAAGTCCGTGGCGAGCAGACGGATCCGCTCCTGCCAGGGCGCGTCCTCCAGTGTCACGGTGCGGAACTGCGCTCCGACCATTCTCGTCACGCCGCGCAGCACGGCTTCCTTGTTCGGCACGTGGTGGTACAGCGACATCGGGTTCGCGTCGAGCGTGGTGGCGAGTTTGCGCATGGTGAGCGCCTCGACCCCGTCCTCGTCGATGAGCCGCAGGGCGGCGGCATAGATCCCGGCCTCGGTCAGAGGCACGTCTCTCTTCCTCGTTCCCCGCGGGGGACGTCTCACCTTCTTTTCCATACCCCGTACGGTACCAGTTCCGTACATGGTATGGAAATGAGCTTCACCACAGCCCCGCCTGGGCTCCCGGGGTTGCACTCCACTTTCCGTACCGCGTATGGTTCCAATTCCATACGGCGTATGTTTCCGTACGGCGCCAAGGCATCGACCTGCGCAGCGCGCCCTTGCCCATCCCCCTCCACCCCTCCGCGCAGAGGAGCAAGACATGACTACGCACTCCGCGAACGACCTTCGCCCCATCCGGTCCCCGCGCGGGATCCCCCTCCTCGGCAATACACCGCAGATCCCCGACACCAATCCGGTGGAGTACTTCGGTGAGCTGTCCAAGCAGTTCCCCGAGGGCATCTACGGCATGGACATCGCCGGCATCGAGCAGGTCTTCGTCTACGACCCGGACCTGGTGGCCGAGGTCTGCGACGAGACGCGGTTCTTCAAGCAGATCGACAAGACGCCGCTGCACCACGTCCGGGACTTCGCCGGCGCGGGCCTGTTCACGGCCCACCAGTACGAAGAGGAATGGGGCATGGCACACCGTGTCCTGCTGCCGGCGTTCAGCCAGCGGGCCATGAAGGCTTACTACGGGCAGATGCTGGAGATCGCCCAGAACCTGGCGGGCAAGTGGGAGCGCAGGGAGGGCCAGCCGGTCAACATCACCGACGACTACACCCGCCTGACGCTGGACACCATCGCCCTGTCGGGGTTCGGCTACCGATTCAAGTCCTTCGACAAGGAGGAGCTGCACCCCTTCCTCAACGCGCTGCTGGGCGCCCTGGTGGAGTCGCTTCGGCGCTCGCAGGAGCTGCCGATGATGACCAAGCTGCGCAAGGCGGACGACCGGAAGTACCGCGACAACATCCGGTTGATGCAGGACCTGGTCGAGAGCGTGATCAAGGAGCGCCGCGATGGGAAGGGTACCGGTGAGGAGGACCTGCTGGGTCTGATGCTGGAGGCCACGGACCCGGAGACCGGCAAGCTGCTGGCCGACGACAACGTCCGCGACCAGGTGCTGACGTTCCTGATCGCCGGTCACGAGACCACCAGTGGTCTGCTGTCGTTCGCCACGTACTCGCTGATGCGCAACCCGCACGTCCTGGCCCAGGCGTATGCCGAGGTGGACCGCTTGATGCCCGGCGACACCGTCCCGGACTACGACACGATCATGCAGCTGGACGTCATCCCACGGATCCTGGACGAGACCCTGCGCCTGTGGGCTCCGATCCCGGCGTTCGGCAAGGCCCCGCTGGAGGACACCGTCATCGGTGGCCGCTACCTTCTCAAGAAGGGCACGCGGGTCAACATCCTCGAGGGTCCCCTGCACACCCACCCCAAGGCGTGGGACCGTCCCGACGAGTTCGACATCGACCGGTGGCTGCCGGAGAACCGGGCCCAGCAGCACCCGCACGCCTACAAGCCGTTCGGCAACGGTGTGCGTGCCTGCATCGGCCGGCAGTTCGCGCTCACCGAGGCCCGCCTGGCCCTGGCGCTGGTGCTGCAGAAGTTCAAGCTCTCGGACACCAGCGACTACAAGATGGACGTGCGGGAGGCGTTGACGCGCAAGCCCGGCAACTTCGAACTCATCGTCCGTCGCCGTCAGGAGCACGAGCGGACCGTCTTCGGCGCCGCGGACCTGCAGACCGGCGACACGCAGGCGCAGGCAGCGGTCAGCGGCGTCGGTGTGAACCTGACCGTCGCCTACGGCTCCAGCCTGGGTTCGTGCGAGGACCTTGCGCGCACGATCGCCGACCGCGGTGAGCGCTCCGGGTTCGGCACCACGCTGGTGAGCCTGGACGAGCTGGGTGAAAACCTGCCCACCGAGGGCCTGCTCGCCGTGGTGGCGGCCAGCTACAACGGCAAGGCTCCCGACAACGCCCAGCGCTTCGACGACCTGCTCGCCGCCGGGCTGCCCGAGGGCTCGCTGGCGAATGTGCGGTACGCGCTGCTGGGCGCCGGCAACACCCAGTGGGTGGCCACCTACCAGGCGTTCCCCAAGCGGATCGAGGAAGGTCTGCTGGCCGCCGGCGCCACCCCGGTCGTCGAGCGCGGCATCGCGGACGCCGCCGGGGACTTCGACGGCATGGCCACGCGGTGGATGGACAACCTGTGGGCCACTCTGGCCGAGGAGTACGCCGCCGACACCTCCCAGGCGAGCGGCCCGCGCTACCAGGTCCAGCTGCTCACCGAGTCCGACGTGCGTCCCGCCATCGTCTCCGAGCAGGCGTACCCGCTCACGGTGGTGGCCAACGACGAGCTCGTGGCCGACGCGACCGGCCTGTGGGACTTCAGCATCGAGCCGCCGCGCCCGTCCGCGAAGTCCATCACCGTCGAGCTGCCCGAGGGCGTCACCTACGACACCGGCAACCACCTGGCCGTCTTCGCCAAGAACGAACTCGCCCTGGTGGAGCGCGCGCTGAGGCGGCTCGGCGTCGAGTACGACCAGGTGCTCCGGCTCGACCAGCCGGCCGGTGGCCGCACCCACCTGCCGGTGGGCACCCCGGTCACGGCCGGCATCCTGCTCACCGAGTTCCTGGAGCTGCAGGACGTGGCCACCCGCTCCCAAATCCAGACGCTCGCCGAGTACACCGAGTGCCCGTGGACCCGGCCGCAGCTGCAGGCGTACACCGCCGACACCCAGGAGGCCGAGGAGCGCTACCAGAAGGAGATCCTCGGCAAGCGCATCTCGGTGCTGGGCCTGCTGGAGCGCTTCCCGGCCGTCGAGCTGCCGCTGGCCGTGTTCCTGGAGATGACGGGCCCCATCCGCCCGCGCTTCTACTCCATCTCCTCCGCCCCGTCCGCCAACCCGCGCCACGTGCGCCTGACCGTCGGCCTGCTGGAAGGCCCGGCCCTGTCCGGCGACGGCCAGTACCGCGGCACCTGCTCGGCCTACATCGCGGGCCTCGAGCCCGGAGACGTCGTCTACGGCTACGTCCGCGTGCCCTCCCCGACGTTCGCCCCGCCCGCCGACCCCGCCACGCCGCTGATCCTCATCGGCCCCGGCACCGGCATCGCGCCGCTGCGAGGCTTCCTGGAGGAGCGGGCGACACAGCACGCGAACGGCACCCAGGTGGGCGCGTCGCAGGTCTTCGTCGGCTGCCGCCACCCGGAACACGACTACTTCTACAAGCAGGAGATGCAGGACTGGGAGCAGGCCGGGATCGCACAGATCCACACCGCCTATTCCGCGGTGACCGGCCATCCCGCCCGGTTCGTGCAGAACGCCATCGCCCATGCCGCCGACACGGTGTGGCAGGCCATCGAGGACGGCGCGTACATCTACGTCTGCGGTGACGGCCGCCGCATGGCCCCCGCCGTCCGCGAGGCACTCGCCGCCATCCACCGCCAGAAGACCGGCAGCGACGACGAGACCGCCCAGCAGTGGCTCGCCCAGCTCGAAGCGGACGAGCGCTACCAGCAGGACGTCTTCGCCTGACCGTCGCACGCCGTCAAGGCGCGCTGACCCCCAGCCGCCGGGAGGCGTGCGGATGTCCTGCCTCCCCCGCACGCCTCCCGGCCCCACCAGCCATCCAGACACCCCATGGCACCCATGGCCCAACCACCGGACCGTGCCGCTCACAGAAAGCAGATCTTCATGGACACCATGCTCGCCGGACGCTTCCACCTGGACAGCAAGAAGTTCGCCGTGGAAGAGGTCCCGATCCCCGTGCCGGGCCCGGGCGAGATCCTCATCGAGGTCAAGGCCGCAGGCGTCTGCCTCTCCGACGTCCACCTGCTCGACGGCTCCCTCGTCCCCCTCTTCGCCACCTCCGACACGGTCACCGTCGGCCACGAGGTCTCCGGTGTGATCCACACCCTCGGCCCCGACCTCAAGCGCGGCCTGACCCCCGGCACCCGCGTCACCCTGGAGGCCGGCAAGACCTGCGGCCGGTGCGCCGGCTGCGTGCGCCGCCGCCCCTGCACCCAGATGCTCACCGCCGGCATCGACTACGACGGCGGCTGGGCCGAGTACGTGATCGCCCGCGAGGACACCCTCATCCCCATCCCCGACAGCCTCCCCTTCGACCAGGCCGCGATCATCCCCGACGCGGTCTCCACCCCCTACGCCGCCGTCGTCGCCACCGCGGGCGTCCGTCCCGCCCAGTCCGTCGGCGTCTGGGGCGTGGGCGGAGTCGGCGCGCACAACGTACGCCTCGCCCGCCTGGTCGGCGCCGCCCCGATCATCGCCGTCGACCCGCTGCCCAGCGCACGCGAGCGCGCCCTGGCCTTCGGCGCGGACCTCGCGCTCGACCCGGCAGCCCCCGACTTCGCCGACCAGGTCCGCGCAGCCACCGGCGGACGCGGCCTCGACTTCGCCTTCGACTGCGCCGGCGTCCCCGCCGTCCGCGACCAGGCCGCCTCCGTGCTCGGCCTCGGCGGCTCCCTCATCCTGGTGGGCATCACACCCCGGCCACTGACCATCACCGAGGGCCTGACCTTCAACTACCTGCAGAAGCAGGTCCGCGGCCACTACGGCGGCTTCCCCGAGTCCGTCTCCGAGCTGGTGCAGCTGACCGCAGCCGGACGCCTCGACCTGGCCCCCTCCATCACCGACCACATCCCGCTCATCGAGGCCGCCGACGCCGTCCACCGACTGGAGAACAAGATCGGCGACCCGATCCGCCTCATCCTCGTCCCCTGACGCCCGTCAGCAGGACAACAAGCCACCCTGGGCAGGGGTGAGTGGGCGCCGGTGC
>NZ_JBSGDB010000004.1:0-58203 GCF_053602155.1 Streptomyces sp. NPDC004561 | reverse complement strand
CCAGCAGGGGCTGCAGGCACAGGAAGGGAAGCGTGACGGGCAGCACCTCGGGGGCGATGCGCAGGGTGACCCGCCGCCCGGCCTAGCGTGAACGGGGAAGCGGACGTTTCTCCGCACGCTCAAGGAGGAGGCCGCGGGTGCCCCGTCGCGGTGCGCTGGATTGGCTGCGGGCCCGTGATCCGGGCCTGCGGGCGGTACGGCGTGCGGCACGGGTGGCGCTCGTGGCGTGCACGGGGTTCTACGCGGCGCGCTACGGCCTGGGGAACCATGTCGCGGCGATCTACGCGCTGTTCGGCGCGATCGCCACAGGCGGGATGTCCTTCGTCCCGGGTACGCCGCGTGAGCGCGCCCGCACGCTGCTGGCGGTGCTGCCGGTCGCGGCCGCGCTGGTCACCCTGGGCACCCTGCTCGGGGCGCACGCGTGGACGGCGGCCCTCGGGATGTTCGCGGTGGGCTTCCTGGTGACGTTCGCGGGGGTGGGCGCACCCCGGCTGGGTGGGCTGGCAGGCGGCCTCCAGGCGTTCTACATCCTGGCGTGCTTTCCGCCGTACGCCCCCCAGACGCTGGGGGCGCGCCTGGCCGGGCTGGCGACCGGAATCGTGCTGATGGCGGTGGCGGAGATGTGGCTGCTGCCGGATCCCCCGCCGGGACGGTACGCGGACCGGCTGGCGCACGCCGCGGCGCTGGCGTCCAGGGCGCTGCGGGCGCTCGCGGCGGAGCCGCGGTCACCACCGTTCGACGGCCCGGAGCAGCTGACGACGGCGTCGCGGGAGCTGCGGCTGAGCCGGGTGCCGGACGACGAACGTCCGACGTCGGCGTCGGCGCGGCACCGGGCGCTGTGCCAGGGTGCCACCTACATGCGTCATCTGCTGGCCCAGACCCGGCAGTTGATGCATGAGGACCACGGCACCCGCGACCCCGCGGCGGCCCGGCTGCTGCAAGCGTCGGCCACCGCGTGCCACGACGTCGCACTCGGGCTCTCCGGCCGGGGCCCGGCGCCTTCCGACGCGCCGTACACCGCCGCCGCGGCGGACTTCGAGGCGCACCGTGTCCGCCCCCCGGCGTGGGGCCCGAACAGCGCGGCCGTGCTGCGCGGCGGCGCGATCGCCTTGGACATCGCGCACACCGGAACCTAGCTGGTCACAGCGGTGCGCATCGCGCTCGGCGCGCCCGTCCCCGCGGACGCGACGCCGCCCGCCCGGCGGCCGGGCCCGTTCTGGTACGCGGGGCGTCCCACGCTCTCGCTCTACGCGCGCCGCCTGCTGGCCAATGTCACGCCCCGGTCGGTGTACTTCCAGAACGCCGTCCGGATCGCGCTGGCCCTGGCGGCCGCCCGGCTGATCGTGGGCGAGCTCGGCCTGGCCCACGGCAACTGGGCGTTGCTGGCCACCATCACCGTGATGGGGACCAGCGCCACGGGCACCCGCACAGCGCTGAGGCCGGCTTTCAGCGGCACCCTCGCGGGCGCGGCCGTGGTGGCGGTGATGCTGTACTCCGTGGCCGACCACGTGGCGGTGTACGCGATCGTGTTGCCGCCTCTGTACCTCCTGGCGTTCTCCGCGAAGCCCGTGCTCGGCCTGGGATGGGGCCAGGCGTTCTCGACGATCGCCGCGGCCGCCGCCTTCGCCCAGCTCGATCCCGCCAGGACGGGGCTGGCCGCCGTCCGGTTCACGGACGTCCTCGTCGGCGGCCTCACCGGCGCCCTGGCCGGGCTGCTGGCCTGGCCGCAAGGCGGCGCCGGGGAACTGCGGCGGGCCTGCTCGCGGCTGCTGGACCAGAGCACCCGGGCCGTCACCGAGACCATCGACACCATCGCGGGGGACGGGACGGCCGGCGACGCGCTGGCCCGGGCCCGTCTCGACCAGGTGATCGCGGATGCGAGCTACGCGCAGTACGCCACCGAGCGCGGTGACCCGGACCCGACGCACCCCGCCGACGAGGACTGGATGGCCATCCTGCTTGCCGGGAACCTGGTGATCACCATGGGGCAGAGCCTGGTCGACCACTGTCCCCCGGGCGCCCTGGCGGCTTACCCTCTCAGTGCCGCGCACCTGCGCGACGCCGCCCACCGCCTTCGGCTGACCGCGCTGCCGCTGACGTACGACCTGCGCTCCAAGAAGCCACTCCCCGCGCCCGTCGAGCCCCCGGCCCCGAACATGCCGACGGACCGCACCGTCATCGCCGATCTGCTCGCGGCCTCGGACGGCCGGGCGACCGACCCACTGCCGTACTACGCCGTCGACGCCGCGATCTGGCTGACGAGCCTGCAGGGGGTGGTCACGGCGATCCGCCGGACCACGGATTCCCGGACAGCGGTGCCGGGTTGATCGCCGCGAAGATCGCTCGCTAGAGCAAGTGGCCGTGATGACGCTCGCGCCGCGTCAGCTTGCCCACGCCGAGCACGAGCACCTGCTTCACTCCGAGCCGCTCACCCGCCTTCACCGACTGGGTGTTCACGTCCCAGTTCGATGCCACCAGCACCACCGCGTGGTTTCCGTCATCCGCCCGCAGCTCGATCCGGCTCTTGGGCACACCGAGCTTCTCCAGCTGTTCCTCGGCCTTCTCGGCGTTCTTCCCGGCCAGATCGGGCATCGTCACCGGGCCTGTCGCGACCGGCGTGGGTGCGCCCTGCCCGAAGGCGCCGCACCCGGCCAGCGCCGGCACCACCGCGAGTACGAGCGCCGCGCCGCGGATGTACTTCCTCATGCTCTGCTCCTAGGCTTCGCGGCTCCGCCCCCTGCGGTCTCACCTGCGTACGAAGATCCTAGCCAGCACAGGCAGCCTGGTTGGGGTCACCCGCTGCGCGCGGTCTTGACAGGCCGTGCGGTAGGGCTGTGACGGTGGGACTCGCTGCACTTCCCGTTGCACCGGTTGAGCCGGGACTGCTGAGCCGGGATCAGGCAGCAGCCGCCTGTGGGGCGCTGAGTGTGCAGGTGGTTCCGACGCTGGTCTGCACCCATGCGTCCGGGAGGGCTGCGGCGAGGGTGTGCTGGGCGCGCCAGCCGGTGCAGTGACCGGGGACGATCAGCTCGGGGGCGAGTTCGGTGAGCGCGGCCACCGTCGGGCCGATGACCGGCTCGAAGGCGGGGCCGCTCAGATGGAAGCCGCCGATGAGGGCCAGCAGTCTGCCGACGCCGGTCAGCCTCATGGCGTGCCGGACGATGTTGACCACTCCGGCGTGGCCGCACCCGGTGATGACGACAAGTCCCCGGCCGCGCACGTTGACGACGAGTGCCTGGTCGTCGATGACGGTGGGGTCGTGTCGCCAGCCGTTCCCGTCCCAGGCCTGGTGTGCCTGCGGCATGCCGTGCTCGAACTCGGTGACGCGGTCCACCTCGCCGGTGATCAGGATGCCGCCGGCCAGCAGCGACGGCCGGCGCCGCTCGATCACCTCGAACCCTTCGCGTTCCAGGGCACCCCGTGACAGCGTGGGCATCTCCAGCCCCTGGCCGGCGGGCAGTTCCAGGCGGCGGCGGGTCCAGACCGCGGGGTGGACGGTCAACGGCAGGCCGGAGCGCCCGCGCAGCCGGGCCAGGCCGTCGAAGCCGCCCGCGTGGTCGAAGTGTCCGTGGCTGAGCACGACGCCCTGCAGGCCGCCGGCATCGATGCCAAGACGCTCGGCGTTCACCGCCAGCGCGTCCGGCGACGCGCCGGTATCGAACAGCAGCGTGCTGCTCGCGTTCCCGCTTCGGACGGTGACCAGGGCGGAGAAGCCGTGCTCGGCACGCAGCCCCGCGAGGGTCTCGCCGCCGGCGAACTGCCGCGCTGCGGTCCGCCCGGCGTCCATCGGCGCCCGGGTGACGCCTTCGGCGGAGACCAGCAGGGCGTCGAAGGTGTTGTCGACCATCGTCGTGACCCTGACCTCGTCGACCTCGGGCAGCGTCACCGGGTCGACAGCCGGTCCCTCCGCGACGCGAGGCGCCGACCACGCCGCCTCTGCCGCCGAGTGCCCGTGATCGTCGCACATGCTAGAAAGCGCCTCCCCGCCGATACGACCGGCCGGGGAAGCAGACCCCGGTACGAGCCGCAGGCCCACGGCGGTCGTGCCAGCCGGACAGGCCGCGGGCGCCGCGCGGTGTCATGCTTCCACTCGCGCGGGCGGAACGACGACGTCGATGAGCCCGGTGGCCACGTCGTACACGAGCCCTGAGACGAAGACTCCGGCCGGAAGCTTCTGCTTGAGGAGTTCGACGTCGACGCGGACGGCGGCGACCGGGTCGGTGACCGCCTCGACGTCCAGGTCTCCGGCCGGAACTTCGAAGTAATCGGCCAGCAACTCGGGGAACGCCGCCAGGTCCGTGATCCCGCAGTCGGTGTGGTGCAGGACCGCATAGTGGACGCCGCCCGGGCGAGGGCCGCCCGCGCGGGCCTGGACGACCTTCGCGAGCATCTCCAGCGTCCGGAGTGTCGCGGGCGTGACCCGCCCTCCGACGTTGCGGATCACCGCTGCCTCGCCGAGCTTGAGCCCTAGCACGTCGGACGGGTCGACACGAGGGTCGACGCAACCGACGACCGTCAGACCGCCACCGGGCATGAGCTTGAGGCCGGCGAATGATCCGCCGTCGGCGAACCCGGCGTTCCGCTCGGCCAGTTCGTCCGTGTCGATCACTGTGACGGTAACCCCTTGTCGCTCTGAGCCTGGGCCCCCCGGGATGCCGACGGCGACCTCCGGTTGCCCCCAATCCTGGCCCGCCGCTGCCTCCCCTGCCACTCGACTTCGCGGCAAATCGTCACTGAGCCGCCTGGATCCGCGTGTCCATGGCGGGGCGGCCAACTGCGTGCGACCGGTCCGCCAAGGCACCGCGGCGGCCGATACCCCGATTGCCGGTTCAGCCGCAGCTGCAGCCCGTGGACGCGGAGGTCGGTTCGGCGGCCCGGGTGGTGCAGCAGCCGTCGCCGGTCGCGGTCGCGTTGGAATCGGCGCTCTTGCCGAGGGTGTCGGCGTCGGCCTTCACGACGTAGACCTCCCAGGGCTCCTTGCCTGGGCCGTGGACCCAGACCTTGTCCTGGAGGGCGTAGCAGCAGGAGGTGTCGTTCTCCTCGAAGGTGGCGAGGCCGGCGTCCTTGAGCCGGGTGGCGGCGGCGTTGACCTGGTCGCTGGAGTCGACCTCGACGCCGAGGTGGTCGAGGCGAGTCTCCTCGCCGGGCTCGCCCTCGATGAGTACGAGCTTGAGCGGGGGCTCGGCGATGGCGAAGTTGGCGTACCCCTCGCGCCGCTTGGCCGGCTCGGTGCCGAACAGCTTCGAGTAGAAGGTGATCGACGCCTCCAGGTCGCCGACACGCAGGGCGAGCTGAGCACGGGACATGGCAGGGCTCCCATCCGCTTGCATTGATGTCTGTCAATGCAAGATTGCGCACTGGATCGAAGGATGTCAACATAGACGCATGTCGAAGCAAGAGCTTGTGGTGCTCGGACAGAGCGACGAGAACGAGGCGTGCTGCCCGGGGCTGGCGACCGCTCCCCTGGACGAGGACCAGGCGGCGGAGCTGGCGAAGCTGTTCAAGGCGCTGGGCGACCCGGTGCGCCTGCGCCTGCTCTCGATGATCGCCTCGCGGGCGGGCGGTGAGGTCTGCGTCTGCGACCTCACCCCGGCTTTCGACCTGTCCCAGCCGACGATCTCGCATCACCTCAAGCTGCTGCGGCAGGCCGGTCTGATCGACTGCCAACGGCGCGGCACATGGGTCTACTACTGGGCGCTGCCCGCCACCCTCGACCGGCTCGCCGCCTTCCTGAAGACGTCGCAGACAGCCGAGGCAACCGCGTGACCGCCCCTCTGGGCCGCCGGGCCGTCGCCGAAGCCGTGGGGTCGGCCGCCCTGGTCGCGATGGTCGTCGGCTCCGGCATCCAAGCCACCGAGCTGAGCAGGGACGTCGGCGTGCAGCTGCTGGCCAACTCGCTGGCCACGGTCTTCGGCCTGGGCGTGCTCATCGCGCTCCTGGGGCCGGTCTCCGGTGCGCACTTCAACCCCGTCGTCACCCTCGCGGCCTGGCTCACCGGCCGTCGCGGCCAGGACGGGCTGACCGCCCGAGACGTGGCCGCCTACATCCCGGCCCAGGTCGGTGGAGCCATCGTCGGCGCGATCGTGGCCGACGCCATGTTCGGTCAACCGCTCCTCCGGTGGTCCACCCATGACCGCTCCGCCGGTCACCTGTGGCTGGGCGAGACGGTCGCGACCGCCGGACTGGTCCTGCTGATCTTCGGCTTGGCCCGCACCGGCCGGGCCCACTTCGGCCCGGTGGCCGTGGCGTCGTACATCGGAGCGGCGTACTGGTTCACGTCCTCCACCTCGTTCGCGAACCCGGCGGTCACCATCGGCCGTGCCTTCACCGACACCTTCGCCGGCATCGCACCCGGCTCGCTCGCCCCGTTCATCGCCGCCCAGCTGGTGGGTGCCGCGCTGGGACTCGGCCTGGTGCTTGCGGTCTTCGGACGCCCGGCACCCGCGCGGACCATCTCCGCCCCTCTCCGGGGCGAACCCGAACTCGCCGCTCCCGCACTCCCCTGACCGGCCTCCGCCCAGAAAGACACACCTGCCATGACCACCCCCGCCGAACGTCCCTCCGTGCTGTTCGTCTGCGTCCACAACGCCGGGCGATCCCAGATGGCCGCAGCGTTCCTCACGCACCTTGCGGGCGAACGCGTACAGGTCCGCTCCGCCGGCTCCGCACCTGCCGACACGGTCAACCCGGCCGTCGTCGAGGCGATGGCGGAGGCCGGCATCGACATCTCCGCCGAGGTGCCCAAGGTGCTCACCGTCGAAGCCGTCCAGGCGTCCGACGTGGTCATCACGATGGGCTGCGGCGACACCTGCCCCGTCTTCCCCGGCAAGCGCTACCTCGACTGGGCGCTGCCCGATCCGGCCGGACAGGGCGTCGACGCCGTCCGACCCATCCGCGACGAGATCGAAAAGCGCATCCACAGCTTGCTCGACGAGATCGTCCCGGCGAGCCGAGCGTGACGGCCGCGGCAGAAGTTCGCGTCGTGGGGCGCGCAGGCCGGCAGTTTTTGCGATGACCCCGGCCGGTGCGGGCGGGGCCCTCGGGTGAACCGCAGGGTGTTTTGCCCCCTGCTGCAAGGGCAGACGGCTGGTGAGACTCCGCGGAGGTACTGAGATGAGTGCCGGAGAACGGGCCAAGGCAATGGCCGAGCAGATCGTAGGAAAGACCGTGCGGAAGACGGCCCACGCGGTGCACAAGGAAACCCTCGCATCAAAAGGCGCGGCCCTCGAAGCACGGGGCAAGATGCGCGCCACGAAAGAGCAGACCAAGGGATCCTTCAAGCACTGACAGGTCCCGATCGGTGCACACAGCCCCCTGGGCCCCCTCCACACCTTTCTTGGGCTGTTGGGCCTGATTCGGAGATGGCGCTGCCCAGCGACGCCTCAGTATGCGATCTCGGCCCAGATCGTCTTCCCCTGAGGATGGTGGCGTGTCCCCCAGCGATCGGCGAACTGTGCGACAAGCAGCAGGCCGCGGCCGCCTTCGTCAAAGGTACGGGCGCGCCGCAGGTGTGGAGCGGTGCTGTTGCAGTCGGAGACCTCGCAGATGAGCGCGGCGTCGCGAATCAGGCGGAGCCGGATGGGTGGCTGCCCATAGCGGATGGCATTGGTGACCAATTCGCTGATCACCAGTTCTGCGGTGAACGCGACATCTGAAACCCGCCACGCCGCGAGCCGCGCCTGAACGTCCGCACGAGCTCCGGCCACCGCAGCCGGGTCGGACGGCACATCCCACGTGGCGACCTGACTGGCGTCCAGGACACGCGTGCGGGCGACCAGGAGAGCAACGTCGTCCCGCGGCTGTGTCGGGAGCAGGGATTGGACCAGGTCCTCGCAGACGGCCTCCGGCGAGTGCGCGGGGTGCTCCAGGCGCCGGCGCAGCAGCGAGAGGCCCGCGTCGAGGTCGCGGTGGGTTCCCTCGACGAGACCGTCGGTGTACAGCGCGAGAAGACTGCCTTCGGGAAGTTGCCACTCGACCGTTTCGAACGGCAGACCGCCCACGCCCAGTGGAGGCCCCGGGGGCATGTCGATGAAGCGGGCCTTGCCGTCGGGCATGACGACGGCTGGAGGCGGGTGCCCCGCAGTGGCAGCGGTGCAGTGCCGTTCAATCGGGTCGTAGACGACGTACAGGCACGTGGCTATGAGATCGGCGGAGGTGTCGAGGTCGGGTTCGATACCGGGATCCGCGGCGGCGCCCTCCTCTGCCGCCAGGTGGGTGACAAGGTCGTCGAGGTGGATGAGGAGTTCGTCGGTGGGAAGGTCGACATCGGCCAGAGTGCGAACCGCAGTCCGCAGGCGGCCCATGGTCGCGGAGGCGCGCAGGCCATGGCCCGCGACATCCCCCACCACCAGGGCGACCCGCGCGCCCGACAAGGGGATCACATCGAACCAGTCGCCCCCCAGCCCTGCCCGGGTCCGAGCCGGAAGATAGCGGTACGCCACCTCGACCGCGTCCTGGGCGGCGAACCTACGTGGGAGCAGACTGCGCTGCAATTCCAGCGCGGTGGTGCGTTCGAGGGTGTAGCGGCGTGCGTTGTCCACGGCCACAGCGGCGCGTGCACCGATTTCCTCTGCGAGGAGCAGGTCGTCATCGTCAAAGGGCTCCTGCTGCCTGTGGCGCACGAAAATGGCCACACCCAGCGTCATGCCTCGGGCACGCAGCGGGATCACCATGATCGAGTGGACTCCGAACGTCCGGACCACCCACGACCGCTGGGGATCGGCCTCCTGCCAGTCCTTGATCGCTGTGTCCAGGACGCGATGAAGCGAGGCCCGACCGGTGGCCAGACAGCGCACGGGCGGCGTGGACTGCGGGTAGTAATCCACGTCTCCCGGCCGGATCAACGCCTCGGGCACGCCAGGGATCACGGATTGTTGCGCAGCCCGACGGAGGGCGACAGCACTGCTGGCGGAAGGCCTCGGCTCGACACCGCGGAACAGCGAGTCCAGCAGGTCGATGGTGACGAAGTCGGCAAGCCGGCCCACAGCGACGTCGGCCATCTCCTGAGCTGTACGCACCACGTCGAGGGTGCTGCCCACCTGTGTACTGACATCGTTGAGCAGGGCCAGCCGCTCGTGGGCCATGTGCTGTTCGGTGACGTCGAGCGCGGTCAGTTGCACACTTCGCACCTCTCCCGTCGGTGACCTGAGCGGGGACACGGTGATGGACCACATCCTGTCGCGTGCCACAGGGCGCGCTTTACCACGCACGTGGAACTGCTCCGGCTTCCCTGTCTCGAACGCACGGCGCATGCCATCCTCAACCGTTCGGCAGAAGTGAGCAGGCATGATCTCGGTGACCGGCCGACCACGCAGCTGATCTTCTGGAAAGCCGAGCTCACGAATGGCGCCGGCGCTCGCTCGCAGAGCTCGCAGCTCGGAGTCGAACACCATCAAGGGCAGATGACACTGCGCGAACGCTTCCTCCGTTGTCGTCGTCCCATGCAGTTCTCGGCGGTACGTCGCAGTCCCGACCACGAGCTGTTGCCCATTGCCTTTGCCGTCGACCGATGGAAAGGCACACAGCCGCACCTCGACGCGTCGACCGTCCCGATGGCGGAGCAGGACGTTCCTGTTCTGCCCGTCGAGAATCGCGGAGCGGCCGCCTTCGGCATCCTGATCCAAGTCGAGCAGACAGGCCGCAGGGCGTCCGACGACGTCTTGATAGGAGTAGCCGAGCAGCCGCTCGGCGCCTGCACTCCACCCCGTGAGGATCCCCTGGCCGTCAATGACGGCCGTGGCTGAGGCCGCCGGGTCAGAGAGCACGCCGGGGCCATCGTCAGTTGTGGCACCGTGCATCTCGATCATCGCCCATCTGGCACGCGAAAGCCGGAGCTGCCGGAACACGCCACCCCGACCGGGGGTACCGCGAGTGCCTTACCCCACTTCTACCGTTCTCCACCCCCGCCCGCAGGTCGGTGCGGTTCGGGCAACCGCAGTCGAGCTCATCGCCCTAGGCATCAAGGCGGCCAAGTCGGAGGACACCGACAAGGTCGCCAAGGCCCTCCACAGCGGCAAGTCGACAGGCACGGCTGTCGGACAGAGGTGCTCATGTACCTCCCCGTCCGGCGTCGTTGATGTCAGCGATGGATGTCAGCTGTGCCGGCTGGCGAGTCCGCCCGAAACCTGGATGTCAAGCGTCATCCTGAGACGCCGCACGTCGACGCTCCTCCGCCCGCTCGAAGGATCTCATCCGGGCTCGGGCCTGGACCGCTTCGGGCTCTTGGCCGTCCGCGCGGATCACAACCATCGCGGCAGGCGAAAGGCATGTTGGGCCCGCTTGGCGATGGTCAAGACCTCTCGGATTTCGACAAGGTCGGCCCCGTGATCGGGCGTGGCCTCGCATCGGTCGTTGGTAAACAGGTGAAGAGCCAGGGCGCCCGCTTGCGCGGTGACATTTCCAAGCCTCGCCGCCGCATACGCCGCGTTCTTCGGGCCCTCCATCACGACGCGCTCGTACGTCGGGGTGCTCGCCCCGCGGCAGACGGAGCCGGACGACTTCCGCCGCGACCCCCTTGACCGCCGGCCGACCACCCCACCACGGCGCCACTTCAGGGTCGATTCCTCGGCCACAGGCGAGTCCGCTGCCACCATAGGTAAAACGGTCATAAAATCTGCATGAACGGGCGTAATCAGACATAAAACGGAATAAAATAGGCATCGTGCAGCCAAGGGGCGCATCTGGAGCAGTCCCGACGTCAGGAGAATCAATGACCTACGGAACGACGGCCGCTCCCGAGCCCAACCCCCGCGCCAACGCCGCTTTGGCTGCCCGCTGCGAGGTGTGCAACGGTTGGGGAAGCGTGATCACTTTCCAGGGGCGGCACGAACTGTGCCGGGCCTGCCAGTCCCCCACCGAAAACGAGTGCCACGACAGCAGCTGATCTCAGGGTGGTTTCCTTGGTGGTCCGGATGACCTCCGACCGCCTTACACCTGCCGCGACCGCTTTCCAACTGAGGTGGTGGGGCCTTGGACCTAGGTGATCAGGCAGCGGATGCGAGCCGCAGCACCGTCTGAACCATGTGACGCCGCAGGCAGCACCGAGGACACGCCTCTCACCCGAGTGTGTTTTCAGGAGAGAGTTCAGCCGACGCTGCCGACCGCTGATGGACGATTGCTGTACCTCGTGGCTGAGAACCCGATCTCGGACCGCCCGGACGCTGCCCTGACGTCCCCATGGGCCGTTGAGCCGGATACCGGGGCTGTCTACTACGTTCAGCCGGACGGCGAGCCATGGTTCGCCAACTCCTCCGTCGTTCTCTGGGTGCAGTTCCTGCACCACTACGGTCTGCGGGTCGATACCTGCGACCTGCTTCTCAATTCAATGCCGACGACCATGAGGAAGACGCCGTCCTGGCTGAGTTGGAAGAACTGGCGGCCGAGTTGGAGGAATGCGACCCTCCAGCGTTCGAGGGGTACCAGGGATACATCTGGCCCGAGTTCCCAGGACGCTGGCTGTGGTAGCGGGGCCCAGGTCCGGGGGAGGCGCCTCGCCTCAGCTTGGGAATCTGCTGGCTCAGCCTTCCCAGGTCCGAATCCTGGCGCCGCCACAGTAACGGGAATCAGCCCCTGACCAGCAAGTTTGGTCGGGGGCTGATCTCGTCTACGGTTACCGCGAGTCTCCGTGATTCCCCGCGGCTCCCCCTCGATCCGGCACGCTCGTGGCACGGCCCGGTGACGTGATCACGCGGTCGGTGGTGCCTCAATGGCGAGTCAAGCCGCCACCGACGTCCCTACGATGCGGTCGCTTCCTCGACTGAGTCTCGAACATCAAGTACGGAGTCGGCTCCGGTCAGTTCGAGCACTCTCAGAAGCTGATCCGCCGGCTCAGCTACGCGCAACGCGGTCATGGAACGGACGTGGAGCAGCAGGTTCAAGAACGTTGAATCTGCAAACGTTACCTGGGAGGCGTCCACGACGACCTTGGGGTACTTCTCCGACGCGTCTTCTAGGGCCTCAGCCAAGGGCGCGATGTTCTGCATGTCGTACTGGCCGTGCGCGACGATCACCCACGCACCGTCCCACTCGTACTGCAGAACCGCAGCTGCCTCCGGAACAGGTACTTTGACCTGCTTCTTCGGCTGTTCGCTGTTCGCGTCCGCCAGACTCACGTTCTCAGTATGGCGGCCCGATGTGACGAGCTGAAGCCTGGAAGATTAAAGATCGAGGCCTCCAACGGGCGAAGCCAGACCTCCACGACACCGGCTTTGGGGATCTGGCCTCATCCTTATCAGGTCGATCACGGCGACCCAGGAAGCTGGGTGCTGCGCGGCGTGGTCGCCCGGCCCCGGTCGCCGTGATCCACCTTGATCCGCTCGTGTACGCGGCTGTTGATGTCAGGCGTTGATGTCAGACATCAACGGACCGCTTGACAGGTGCCTTGCGAGGGCCGCCGGACCACTGAGCGCAGACCAGATCATGACGCGTCGGCACAGAAGGCAGTCGCTGTGACGACCGTTGAAGAGCTCGACTCGTTGTCGTACTGAACTCTCCAGATGTTGGTCCCCGGCACCGGGCCGGAGGTCAGCAGGACGATACCGGTGGTGAGGGTGCCGGTTTGGGCGCCTCCGCCTGTAAGTACCTTCCCGCTCGGGCAGGTCACTGTGGTGCCGCAGAAGCTGCCAGGCCCTGGAGCGCATGTCGCAGTCGCGGTAAGCACTTGGTACCCAGAGACGCCCGTGGTGCCCTGGGGGCCAGTGGCGCCCTGCGGGCCAGTGGCACCCTGCGGACCCAGCCCACCCGTGGCACCCTGCGGGCCAGTGGCGCCCTGGGGACCGAGCCCACCCGTGGCACCCTGCGGACCGAGCCCACCCGTGGCACCTTGCGGACCGAGCCCACCCGTGGCGCCCTGCGGACCCGTTGCGCCCTGCGTGCCCTCACCCGACGTGCCCGTGGCACCTTGCGGACCCGTTGCGCCCTGGGGACCGAGCCCACCCGTGGCGCCCTGCGGACCGAGCCCACCCGTGGCACCTTGCGAACCCGTTGCGCCCTGCGGACCGGTGGCCCCCGTGCCGTTGGCGCCCTGGGGTCCCTGCGGTCCCTGGGGCCCTTGGGGTCCCGGCTTGCCGTGCTTGCCGGGCCTACCCGGCTTGCCCTCGTGCCCCATCGGGCCCTGCGGACCGTGGTGACCGTGCCCGGGGCCAGGACCATGGTGACCGTGCCCGGGGCCGGGGCCGTGGTCACCCCGGCGCTTCGAGGAGTGGTTGTCGTCGGAGGCCCTGCCGATCGCGTGGGCGATGGCAACGCCGAGTCCGTCGCGCTGTCGGGACATCTGCGCGGCACGGTCGGGGAGCCGGTGCATCGCGTCGGCGGCGGCCACCGTGCCCGGAATGACGTTGAGCGCAACCGTAAGCGCACCCGTGCCCACCATCATGGCGGACCTGAGGCGCGAATTGCGGATCGTTCTACGGCTCAAGAGAACCCTTCCTTGGGACAGAGCGGGAACATGCAGGCGCGCGCACTTCTCACGCTTTTCGCATGCGCGTCTCGCGGCATCGGCCGCGGACGACAACAATTTGCACACTCTGCATATGATCGAATTAACTTCGCCTCGCGCCGCCCGGTAAGGATCACCCGAGTGGCGTCAAATTGGGTCCGGTGCACGATCGGGTGACATCTTGACCTGCCCCACGGTTTGGGTTCCAGCTGCGGTGGCTAACTGGCGGCGTGGATGGTGTCTTGTGCGGTTCTGGGCCGTAACATGCTGCGGCCCCGGGGGCTGGCCCCGGCGCCGAAGGCGCAGAGAGGCCGAGCCCAAGGGGCCGGCCCGCGCTTTGCGCGGGCACTTGACGACGTAGAGCAAGTTGTAACTCAGTCGCGCTGGGCACGCGTTGGGCACTCCACAGCGCCGCCCACGGACTCACGAGTCACCGAACGCCAACGAGCCCCCTCCCAATCGGGAAAGGGGGCTCGCGGGACCAGGAAGTCATGCACAGACCTGGAATGGACCTCAGACCCACTCCACCTCGGAGAGGATGTGCGGAGATCGTCTAGGGCCCGGCAGCGGGGTCCGAGAGAACTCCGGCGGCGCCGACGGACGAGAGCTCGACGCACCGGCCGCAGCCAACGCCGCAGCCACCGTCTCCTCGCTCACCCCCGCCAGCGCCTCAACCACCCGATCGAGCGCCTAGCTCACCTCAGTGCGCGTGACCGCTCGCGGCCGGCGTCGGACCCGCGTTCTTGACCGTCAGAGGCAGCAGCTTCTTGCCGGTCGGGCCGACCTGGATCTGCGTGTCCATGGCGGGCCATACTCCAACGGAGCCATATCCGCTACGGTGCTGGTCGTGGCCAAGCGAACGAGGACGCGCGCAGCAACTGACCGCGCACAGTACTCAGTTGAGGCCGATTGGACCGGGGCGGACTAGCCCACTTGGAGGAGCTGAAAAGGGCCGAAGCGCTCTTATCGGGGTGCTGCTTGCCTTCCAGGGCCTTGGCGTTGCTCTGCAGGCTGAAGCCCTCCTCGCAGGAGATCGCCCACCGTGTCCGCGGAGATCCTGAGGCCGTGCCGAGTCAACTGCTCGGCGAGCTTGCGGGTGGATTTCGTGGTCCAGCGCAGCGGCGACATGGGATCTTCGCAGACGTCAGGCTCGAGCAGCATGAGGAGTGCCTCCCGAACCGCGGGGTTCAGGTCGACGACGCGCTTGAGTCCACCGCCGGGCCGGCGGATGCGTCCCAACGGGGCTTTACCAGAGTCGAGTTCTCGCATCCCGGCGGACACTGTGGCTTCACGCACACCGGCGGCACGGGCGACCGCTCTGATCCCGCTGTGACCGAGGGACTGGGCTTCCGCCCCTATCAGAAGGCGACGCTGCCGCTCGTCGAGGTGCAGCAGAATCGTCCCGAACTTGGCTGCCAGCACGGCCCGCTACCCGTCCAACCCGCTCATGCCAGACCAACGAAGCACCGAGCGAAAAGCCACGAGTTAATTCTACAGCTCGATCACGGACACGGAGTCGGCGAAGAAGTTGGTCACGTAAAGGCGCGTCCCGTCCTGGTTCACCGCCACGCCGCGCGGGCCGTCAGTAACCGGGATCGTGTCGACCACCGCAAGGGTAGAGGTGTCGATCACCGATACCAAGTCGAAGGGGAAGTGCGTCACGTAGAGGCGAGTCCCATCGTGACTCACTGCCATGCCGTAAGGCCCCTCGCTGAGCCGGATCGTGTGGACCACGGTCTCGCTGGAGAGGTCGACCACCGACACGCTGTGTGAGAAGTAGTTGGTTACATAGAGGCGGGTCTCATCTGGATTGACCGCCACACCGGTCGGGAAGTCGATGCCCTGGATCACGGCGAACACGGGTTTGGCGAACGCGTCCGTCACTAGTACGGAGTCTTCCAGGGCGAGAGTCAGATAGACGCGGCTCCCGTCCGCGGCCGCTGCCACGCCGTACGGCGAATGCCCGAAATGGCTGTCGGTTGAGAGAAACTGGGGGAGTTCGATGTCCACCAATGCGTGCTGGCTCGGACTGGCGACGTGAAGGCGGCGTCCATTCGGGTTGAGAGCCACGCCGTATGGCCCCTCGCTCGCCTGCGTCGTGGCGATCACAGCCGCGCTGGAGGTGTCGATCACCGATACAGTGCCGGGCTTGAAGTTGGTCACGTACAGGCGAGTTTCATCGACGCTAACCGCCACGCTGTGGGGGCTTTGGCCAGCCGGGAGTCTCTTGGCGGCTGCGGCAGCGCGGAGGGGCGTCTCCGGAAGCGCCCGGCGCACATGCAGACCCTTCTCCTCCGCTCGTGCGAACAGACGATCCAGTGGTTTGTCGGTGACATCAGAGGTGGTCATGCGACGTCCTTTTTATTGTTGATTGAATAACCAAGATCTCGTAGATCTAGAGTGGGCCACCATGAACTCATCCGCAGCTCGGTCGTGGCGTGGAAGCGCATCGCGGAGCGCGGGCCGTGGTGCGCGTTCTTCTGACGTCAATACCGCAACCGCCCCGCCTCGGAGGGTCTCCGTTGTCACACAGATTCGAGCCCCATCTGGAGTAATCAATACCACTGAAAGACACACCGGCCACTGATGTTGTCGCCAGACCCAGTGAGCCTCCTTCGGGCATCAACCAGTCGCCTCCAAGTCAGGATGCCGCGTCCTGTTGCGACCTCTCAAGAGTGACCCACGGGGCAAGGTGGAGCAACCTGACGGCTCCGGTTCGGAGGCGTCACCGTGCCGATGGCACCATCGAGTGTTAGCGTCAGCGATTGCAAGACCTCATACCAGACTCAAAGGAAGATGAACGGAGAATGGGTAAGGAAATGAGCTGTTTCGACAGCACTGAAACATCCGGGCTGCTATCTCAGAAC
This sequence comes from Streptomyces sp. NPDC004561, assembly GCF_053602155.1. Lineage (NCBI taxonomy): Bacteria > Bacillati > Actinomycetota > Actinomycetes > Kitasatosporales > Streptomycetaceae > Streptomyces > Streptomyces sp. NPDC004561. Next base: position 41,901 of record NZ_JBSGDB010000004.1, on the reverse strand, counting down.
TGGGTTATTCCCCCCACCCTGTCACAGGGGACGACTTTCCGCATCTCCGGATTCGCTCGATCTGGTCGCCCGACATCCGAAATGCTAAATTATCTTACCGCCCTCATGCATCAGGTACAGGACCAAGAAGTGGAAATTGGGCGAAATGCGGTCGCACCCCAATGCCCGAACCTCGACAGCTGTCACGCATTTGATCACGGTGGTGGCGGCTGTCCGAAACTAAATTTCTGCGTTACTTTCAAAAAGTATATGTAGCTTTAGACGCGATAGCTTTCTCGCCAGGAGAAGACGAGCAATTCATGGATGAAGAAAAGAGTTCCGTGGATCTCGAGGTTCCCGGGTCAGATTCTGCGGACTGGCTGCTGCCTCCTCGCGTGTCTGCGGACGCGGGACTGCGGTCGACCAGCTCTGTTCGGGCAGGCCGCCTGACACCGGAGGTAATGAATTTCCTCAACGACTTCATGGCCCAGGCGGAGGAACAGGACCAGCGGGGCCCGCAAAATCAAAGTCTAGGATCTATGCCGTGGGCGGGTGTAGCGTGTCCAGTCCTCAAAGACTGTGGCACGTACCACAATGACGGCGAGCAATGTCCAAACCTGCATTTCTGCGGGACCAACAAGAAGTATCAGTGATTCTGATCCGGAAGGACCGTTCCTGTGGCCTCCCGTTTCCTATTCTGCCCGCTGGCATCGCCTGGCCACGTCTTCCCGATGATCGGCATCTCACTCGAACTGGCTCGTCGGGGCCACAGCGTCGCGTTCGCGACCGGAACCCGGTTCAACGACCTCCTCCGCCGGGAGGGTATTCCACGAATTCCCCGAGGCCCTCACGACGGCGATTCTTTCCATCTCGAGACGTGGTGGGAGCCCACGAGCATCGCCCTGCAAGCCGGTCATGTCCTGCATGCCGTCTCGGAATTCGGACCCGATGTCCTCATGTGCGGCCAACTCAGTTATGGACCCATTCTCATCGGTGAGGTTCTTGATCTTCCGGTGGCAATCCTTGGATTCGCCACGTATCTGCTGCCCAAGCCCAGGAGGGAGAAGGGGCAAAGTAACGGAAAAATGAATGAGGCCGAAGAGCGGGCCGCTTGGCGGCTGCAGTCGATGTCCGAGAAGATGCATGAGGCCCGAGACTTTCTCCACATGCCGCCCCTTTCTTCGCGTCAGGCTGCCGATTTTCTGCTTGGTGATAAGTTTCTACTCCAGTCAGTTCCGGAGTTGGAACTCGGAGCCACGGACCTGCCCCCAGGAGTGCACTTTGTTGGGTCTTGTGTGTGGGAACCCGGGGAGTCTGACGACGAACTGTCAGAGTGGTTGGAAGTCACGCGAGAATCTGGCCCTGTCATCTATGTGCAGCACGGCCGTCTGTTCGATCTAGGAAACTTCTGGAATGCCCTGGCCGAGTGCCTCGGTAACGCGGACATTCGCGTCGTGGCCTCGATCGGAAGAATGGGCGGGAAGCCGATCAACCCCCCACCCTGCAATTTCTTCGTCCGGCCTCACATCCCCCAGAACCAGGTTCTCCCCCACGCGACATTGGTCATCAGCGCGGCCAACACCACCGCTGTCCTAGGAGCCCTGTCCCATGGTTTACCACTCCTCCTCCTTCCAGGCGGCGGTGAACAGTTGGAGGTGGCTGCCATGTGTGAACGCATGGGAGCAGCCTTGACTCTTGACCCTGGAGGTGTCACTTCCGAATCGATCGAAGCGGCCCTCCATGAAATCGGCGAAAAACCCCGATTCCGGACCTCAGCCAAACAGATCCAATCCCGTCTATCAAAAATGGATGGGCACCGTCTCGCGGCTGACCTCCTGGAGTCCCTCACTGAAGAAAGATAACCTCGCAAGGACAGCAGAGAGAGGAAAACGATGGAAGAAACGAAGACGGATACGGACGGGCACCCCAAGGAGAACGGACCGGCCGATCGCGACTGGGTGGTTCGGCCAACCATGCCGAACGGGACCAGCATCGAACTCGCCAGCTTCACAAAGTCCGAACATGTCACCCCCGACATGTTGGAGCTGTTGCAGCAGCTCATGACCCGCGTTCAGGAATCCGAGCTGGGAGAAGGGGCCGTAGACAGTCTATTCGATAGCTCGTGCCCGGAACTCAAGAGTTGCAACACGTTCAACCACGGCGGTGGTGGCTGCCCCAAGCTCGAAAGCTGTACGACATTCAAAAAATCGTTGCCGGAGTAATCCCTTTCCATGCCGGATCCAACCATCAGATGAGGCCATAGTGCGAGAGTCCCGCTACAACGTTTGGGTGGAGCGACCTGATGCCGCGTACGTTTTTAACGCCCGCAGCGGCGCCCTCCTACGCATCCCGGCGGAGCAATGCATGGCGTACCGCTCTTTCATGGCCGGCGATACCGAAGCCGACTGTCCGCCGAGCCTTCTGGCCAATCTGATCGCGGGCCTCATGGTCGTACGCGACGATGCCGATGAACTGCAGGGTCTAGAAAATCGCTATCACGCCAGCAGGAATAATAGCGCGCATTTCGCACTCACCGTGGTGACCAGCCTCGGATGCAACTTCTCATGTCCCTACTGCTTCGAGGAGAAATATCCATCACTACTCCACGAAGATGTGCAGGAACAAATCCTGGGAGTCCTAAACGCGCAGCTTCCGCACATCAAGTCCTTCCAAGTCACATGGTTCGGTGGCGAGCCCCTCCTGGGAAAGAGATCGCTTCTTCAGCTGTCGGACGCGTTCATCGACCGCTGTGACGCAGCAGGGGTGCACTATGGCGCCAGTATCGTGACCAATGGGTATCTGTTGGACGAGGAAACCTGCCAGGAGTTGGCGGACCGGCGCGTCTCCAATGTGCAGGTTGGCATTGACGGCCCACCAGATGTACACGACCGGATGCGTCCCCTCAATAGCGGAAAGGGGAGTTTTCATACCATTCTCGCCAACTTGCGCACGGCGGTCGACCATCTCGACATCGCAGTGCGGGTCAACATCGACAGCGGTAACGCCTCCAAGGTGGAGGAGCTCTTCAAGGTGCTCGCAGACGAGGGTTTTAGCGGGAAGCTAAGCGTCTATCCGGGACAGATCGTCGGCGTACAGCAGAACGTGCGCGCACCCTCCGCGAGCTACCGTGGGTGCCTCTCTAACGCAGAGTTCGCACGCGAGGAGCGGCGCTTCCTGGACCTAGCGGCGCGGTACGGCCTGTCTGCACCGGGCCTACCCTCGCCGGCGGGCGCGCCCTGTACCGCCGTAAGGGCGAACGAGCTTGTGGTGGGCAGCAGAGGCGAACTGTACAAGTGCTGGGACTCGGTTGGTGACAAGAACGAGGTAATCGGCGACATCCGTGACTACGCCAACCCCAATGGTCGACTTGCCAAATGGCTCGCCTACAACCCCTTCCAAAACCAGGAGTGCCGGGGATGCATCGCTCTCCCGGTGTGCATGGGTGGGTGCGCCCACCACGCCTTCGATGATCTTCTGTACGAGAACCGCTGTGGAACGTTCCGCCATACCTTCCAAGAGCAGGTGAGCAGGTTCGTCGACTTCGCAGAAGGCAAGCAACTCGCCGGGCTGACCAGCATCACGCGGCTAACTCGGTCGATGGAGGCCGCAGAGAACCGCTCCTGAGCTCCTGTAGTACTCCAGCCGTAGATCGTGATCGCTGCAGGTGCTCGCCGGTGGCGAGACGGTCCAGTGACCGTCGTGGCCCGCGCTCGTCCGGGGTTGTTTGTGTCAGGCGTTGGGTCAGACCTCAACGGGCCAAGTCTGTTGGCGCTCCACAGGACCGTGTGCAGGTGCGTTCACCTGCGTTCATGGAGGGCTGGCCACCATTTCCACGGGGTTGCCGAGGCTCGCATGAACGGCCGCAAACGGAGACGAATGAGGGTGTGATGACCGCTGAGGGCCGCTCTCTTCCGGCCCACCCGCCGCTGTTGATGTCCAGGAGTACTGCTTCGGCTGCGCCCCAATCTCACTCATGAAACCGTCGGTACCGTCGGGAGGCGGAGGATTCTGCTTGCTGGCGCGGGTACTCGCCGTCCTCATGCCTAGGCGTGTAGAGAGTCTGGAAACTCTGGGTGATGGTGTTGACCGCAGTATCCGATCGGTTTTCATAGCGAGTTGAGTCGGAGACACACGTATTACTGGCACCTTCGTCGTGCCACTCCGCGAGAGCCACGTCTCCCTGGGGCGCCTTGACGGCACTGGTGGCAACCACGGGTGGTGAACGGGGGTGCGGAGGTTGCACGGGTCGGGGTTGCGCTCGCAGAGGGTTGGACCGAGGCGCTCTTCACGACCACCGTTGGGGTCACTGTTACCGTGCGGGTCACCGTCGGCCTTGGCGCGCTAGTAGCGCACCCCTCCAGGCAAAGAAGCACGACGAACACCCCCAGGGACGCCCCAGGGACGGATAGAGGAGGCTGTCTGAGTCGTCGCAAACGCGACACAGCATCCCCTTCGAAGGGCGCCGGAGGATGGCGAGCAAATTCTTGCAGGTTGTACGTGGATCCGGCAGCGGAGGGCCCAAAAAGCCGTTGAGTCCCTTCCCAAGCAGGAAGAGGGCTCAACGGCTCATGCAGTGGCATACAGCCTGCACAGGGCCCTCAGACTCACTCCACCTCAGAGACGATCTCCGGGTGCCTCCAGGGCCCGGCAGCGGCGTCCGGGAGGACACCGGCGGCGCCGACGGGCGAGGGACCGAAACGCCGACCGCAGCCAGCGCAGCCAGCGCAGCCGCCACTTCCTCCTCGTTCACCCCCGCCAGCGCCACAACCACCCGATCGAGCCCCTAGCTCACCTCAGTGCGCGTGACCACTCGAAGCCGGCGTCGGACCCGCGTTCTTGACCGTCAGAGGCAGCAGTTTCTTACCGGTCGGGCCGACCTGGATCTGCGTGTCCATGGCGGGACAGGGAGTCATCCACAACTCACACAGGCCCCCGGAAGCGGGCTGCTGTACGCGGCTGCCGCGCCGACCACCGCCTTAGGAGTTCGGCTCGGTCGTCGCTCATGCCCTGCGTCTCGCGTTGAACTGCCGGCGATCGAACGGGGACGTCTCCGCCGACGGGACAACTCGGCAGCACCCCGACCGGCAGAGTGCGGCGGCGAAGATCCCTTGAATGGGCGATGCTCGGCACCGGCCGTACCTGTGATGCTGGACCCGACGGCCCGGCCACCGGCACGGCAGCGCCCATCACCAGGAGTGACTGCCTCATGAACACGATGCGCGCAGTCCGCGGACACCGGCGCGGGGGCCCCGAACAGCTGGTCTACGAGACCGCACCGCGTCCCGAGCCCGGCTCCGGCGACGTCGTCGTCGCGGTACGGGCCGCCTCCATCACCACCGGAGAACTCGCTTGGGAAGCCACCTGGACCGACAGCTTCGACGGATCCGGGCGGGACCGGACGCCCGTCATTCCCGCGCACAAGGTGTCCGGCGTCGTGGTCGAGCAGGGGGCCGGTGTCACGACTCCCGCCGTGGGTGCCGAGGTGTACGGACTCATCCCGTTTCTGCGTGACGGAGCCGCCGCCGAGTACGTCGCCGTGCCGGCCGGGGTCCTCGCCGCCAAGCCGGAGGGGCTGGACCACCAGAGCGCGGCGGCCGTCCCCCTGGCGGCGCTCACGGCATGGCAGGGACTGGTCGGCCAGGCCCACCTGGAGCCCGGCCAGCATGTCCTCGTCCATGGCGGCGCCGGAGGCGTCGGCTCGTTCGCCGTACAGATCGCCGCCGCCCTGGGCGCGACGGTCACCGCGACCGCCTCGGCCCGCGACACCGAGTTCGTCGCTGGCCTCGGCGCCCACAACGTCATCGACTACGCGAGCGGCAGGTTCGACGACCAGGTGGCCGACGTGGACGTCGTGTTCGACACGGTGGGCGGCGACACCCAGACCCGCTCCTGGGGCGTTCTGCGGCCGGGCGGCGTCCTTGTCAGCATCGTCGCGCCCCCCGACCCCGGCGCGGCCCAGGACCCTGCCACACGCGGAGTGTTCTTCGTCGTCGAGCCGGACCGCGACGGACTCGACTCGATCAGCGAGCTGATCACGAGCGGACGGCTGAGCCCGCAGATCGACCGGTTCGTTCCCCTCGAGCAGACCCGCGCCGCGTACGAGGCGCTCGAGAAGGAGCACCGGCGCGGCAAGATCGTCATTCACGTCGCGGACGGATAGCCGACCGCGGCCCCGCAGGCATACACCGTGGCGCCGTGGAGTGGCTTTCGTCTCTCGGGCCGACACCGCAACCTGCGTCCACAACCCAGGACTTCCCTCAGCTCGCTCGCATCCCGCGCACACCCCTACGGACCCGCAGCCGGAAACGGCGCCCCCTCCATCCCGGTGCCGGCCGATCCCCCGCCGGAGGCATCGTTCTGACCGCAACCTTGCATGTCCAGGTCTCGGCTCAGGGCCGTAGCTCGCTGCCGCCCCAGGGGCCGGCTCACGAAATCACGCGCCATCGAACACCAATGAGCCCCCTTTCCAGTCAGGAAAGGGGGCTCGCGGGGCTGCGCGGTCGCGGACAGGCCTGGGACGACCTCAGACCCACTCCACCTCGGAGACGATGTGTGGAGCGCTTCCAGGGCCCGGCAGCGGAGTCCAGGACGAAGCCGGCGGCGCCGACAGACGAGAACTCGAAGCACCGGCCGCAGCCAACGCCGCAGCCACCTCCTCCTCACTCACCCCCGCCAGCGCCTCAACCACCCGATCGAGTGCATCGCTCACCTCAGTGCGTGTGACCACTCGAAGCCGACGTCGGACCTGCGTTCTTGACCGTCAGAGGCAGCAACTTCTTGCCGGTCGGGCCGATTTGTATGGCCGTGTCCATCTGCGGACGGATCGCGCAGTTGAGGCAGGGCCCAGAAAGGCAAGCAGAGCACACGGCCAGGTGCTCTCAGCGGTCCCCCTGGTTGACGAAATAGCCCACGACAATGAGCACGCCAAGGACGCCCACGCCGAAGATGCCGAGGATCGTCCAGATCCCCTTCCCGTCCATCGCAGAACGCACCCCACCAGCGAGGCCACCGACAGACATGCACATACCCAGGACAACCGACCGGGAACTCTGGGGCCTCAACCAGTGCCGCAGGTCTGGGCGGCGGCGCCCCAACGTGGGTGGGCCGGCAGAGTGCGTCATCAGTACCTCACCTTTCCCGGTTCGCCCGGGGCATCCACATGTGTGTCGCCCGGCGCCTTGGGCGTGTAGTAGAAGTCGATCCCGGTCGCGATCACAGCGACCGGCACCCCGAATATCTTCTCTCCGACCTTGCCGATCGTATTAATAAACGTGGGGCGATGGTGTTTGCCGCGCACATCGCTCAGGAGCGCTCCCTTCGAGAGGTGCTTGCTGGCCTCGCCGCCCGCCGCGGACGGAGCGCCGCCGATCAGGCCCTGAATCGCACCGTTGATGTCTCCGTGCAGAAGCGCCTCGCCACCGTCCATCCAGGAGCGGTAGCTGAGGAACTCGGCAATGAGCTTGATGGTTCCGCTACCCCATTTCGCGGGCGGCGTGTACTCCTCTGAGTCCGTCGTGTTCTGCAGCTCCATACGGGCGTCGGTTTTCGCATCCTTGAGGGAGCCGTAGTAAGTGCTTCCGAACTCATGCCTGTTCTTGGCGAGTTGCCGCAGGCCCCAAGAGCAGGTCGAGTCCGCTTCCGCAGCCCGACCGAGGATGGCATCAATGCGACGCTGCACGGCATCGAGGTCGCCCTGCGTCACCACGATCTCTGGATCGCCGTGCGACATGCGAGGAGGCTGTGGGCTGCGCGTCAGCGAGCCGTCGGCGTGGATCGTAATGCCCTCAGGCGGGTTCCCACAAAGACTCTTCAGGTCGTCCCTGGCCGCCTTGATCTTGTCGTGGGCGGAACTCAGCAGGTTTCCGATGGACTCTGCCTCAGTGACGGCGTCGGTGAACTCATCACACACCCGGACGACGAATGCCTTGGTGACGGTGGCATTCTCGCCCTTCCACTCGGTGCCCTGGGCCAGACTGCGCATGCCCCCCAGCCTCTTTGGCTACTTTCTTCAGCAAGGCCGCCGTGGCAGCCCAGTCGTCAGCTGCCGACTGCAACGACGAGAGATTGACGTGAAGAAGTTCTTCGAAGGTCGGCACCGCTCCCCCTGTTGTTCACGGCGTCGTCGCCGTGGTATCCGGACGGCCCCGGTCCACTTGAGAGGCCCTCCCTTCCGCGTACTCTGGCCGGCCGTCCCATGATGGGACCTTCCGCCTTCGGCGTCTGAGGCACCACGTCATCTGAAGTCGGCGGTGGCACGTCCAGATACTGAGAGATCCTGGAGGCGCTGATCCGCGTCGCGATGAAGTCGTCGTCCCGCCGCGACGACTTCACCGAGTAGTCCAGATGGTTGGAGATCTGAGCGCAAGCGTCGACCAGCACCTGCAACTGCGCTTGCCAGCCCCCGTCGGCCTCTGCCAGCGCAGCGCCCATGTCGAAGCCATCGTTCCCCAGGCTCTTCGCAGCCGCCTGGCTGTGCGACTGAGCATGCTTGCCGGCACTCGACAGATGCTGGTGCAGCAGGAAAGCGGGTCGGCTATCGGAGCCGACGACGCTGTTGGTACCGGTCAAGCCCGGTAGAGGTTGCTTCGTTCCACCTGCTGTGGGGCGGGTATCCAATGGCGTGTGCGGTCGTGGGCGGTCCGCCTCGTGGCGCCGATACCTCAGACCCACTCCACCTCGGAGACGATCCGCGAGGCGCTCCTTGGGCTCGGCAGCGGAGTTCGGGAGGGCGCCAACGACGCAGACGGGCGAGGGGGCGAGGCGCCGAACGCAGCCAGTGCAGCCGCCACCTCGTCCTCGCTCACCCCCGCCAGCGCCTCAATCACCCGATCGAGTGCCTCGCTCACCTCAGTGCGTGTGACCACTCGAAGCGGGCTTAGGACCAGCGTTCTTGACCGTCAGAGGCAGCAACTTCTTGCCGGTCGGGCCGATTTGTATGGCCGTATCCATCTGCGGGCAGGCATCCGTCTACAACCGCAGCGGCTCCGAGCGAGCCCCCGCGTGCGACGGATCTCATTCGGTCAGGTTTACCTTGGGCCATCCCTGGCGCAAGAAGATCACGCGCAAGGCGTCGGCGATGCGTGTGTGCTGCGGTGAGGCGCGTAACGATGGTGCCGTGCGCGCAAGCCAGTTCGCCCATCGGTGCAGCGTGAGTTCCAAAGGCCTCGGGTGTATGCAGATTGCCGGTTCCATGCGGCGGAAGGGGCAGCCGGTGCAGGTCTCCCCAGCGGCAGTGCGGGGGAGGCAGCGATCCACCCGCCCTCGATGATGTGTCGGATGTGCCGGGTCACACCGAGCGGGGCTGAGCAGTGGGGAGCCTCGATGTGAAATACATCGCCAGGACAGAGGCGAACGCGAGGATCGCGAGCGCTGCGCGAAGGCCGTCCAACCGGGCGTCGGCGTTGGCCTCCAATGCGGCCTGGGTCACCTTTTGATTCGTGCCCGCTTCATCGAGAGCGGTCTTGAGCTGGGCGTCCGACAGAAACGTCGCACCACTCTGAAGTTTGATCACCGCCTCGTTCGTCACCCTGGCCGGAACGGCCGGATTCTGCTCGACGTTGGTCAAGAAGGAGGAGGTGAGTACGGCGAGCAGGATCGATCCCGCCAGTGCCGTACCGATGGAGGCGCCGAGGTTGGTGACGGCGTTCTGCACGCCGCCGACTTCCGCACTCTGTTCGTCCGGCACCGCGGAGACGGTGACGGAGCCGAGCTGGGACGCCAGCAGTCCCATGCCGGCCCCGATGAGCAGGAGGGGGACAGTGACGATCTCCGCGCCGGCACCCGTGTCGAGGGCAGCCATGAGTATCACCGCGCCGGCGAACATCGCGACGATCCCGAGCCGAACCACCCGCCTCGGTGAGATGTCCGGGAGGAGACGTGGGATGAGAGTGGCGGCTGCCACCAAAGTCAGCGACAGAGGCAGTAGTCGCGCGCCGGTCGCGAGCGCGGACAGGCCCAGAGCGACGGACAGATAGAGCGGTACGACGAAGAACACGCCCATCATGACGAGGTACTGGAAGAAGAACATGGTCAAGCCGCCGGTGAGCTGCTTGTTGTGCAGCAGGGCCGGATCGATGAGCGGCTCCCGGCGCTGCTCGACGAGGCGGGCCTCCCACGCGACGAAGAGCCAGATCAAAAGCACGCCCGTCAGCATCAGCCACACGACCAGCGAGATTCCGAGCCACGACGGGGCATCGGGCTTCGGCCGGAACCAGCCCCATTCGTCGGAGCGCAGCACCCCGTAGACGAAGGTGCCGAGCCCGAGCGCGGACAGCACGGTGCCGACGAGATCGATGTGTGGACGCTTGTCGTTCGGCACGTCAGCGAGATGGCGAGCGAGCAACAGGATGCCGATCACTACCAGGACCTCACCGGCGAACACCCATCGCCAGGAAAGGTACGTCGCTGCGAAACCTCCGATGAGCGGTCCGAGTGCGATCGCCACGGCACCCGCGGCCGCGACGAGTCCGTAAGCGGCGGCACGTCGTTCGGCGACGAAGTTGCCGGCCACGAGCGCCACGACCGCAGGCAGGATGAGCACCGCCCCGAGGCCCTCCAGGAGTGACCAGCCGACCAGCAGCACGGGGAGATTCGGTGCGAGCGCCGTGGTGAGGGAGCCGCACCCGTAGATACAGCAGCCGATCATGAACGCGCGCCTTCGGCCGATCAGCGCACCGACCTTGCCGCCGGGGATCATGAACATCGCCATTACGAGCGTGTACGCCGTGATGGCGCCCTGGATCCCGGTCACCGTCGTGCCGACATCAGCGGCCACCGCCGCGATCGAGACATTCATGACAGAGCTGTCGAGCGCCATCAGAAACTGACCGGCAGCGAGCGTCAGAAGGACGAGCCGCGCCCTCGCCGAACTCTCGGCAATGCCAGTTCCGGGAGTCATGCGCGCAGCATCTCAGCCTCCCGGGGGACCGACCTTCGACCACGCCACACGGATCAACCGCTTGGCGGGCATCAGGCCGGTCAACTGGTCCAGGAGGAGCACTGCGGTCACTTCCAGTCCATCGCGCCGGGCAGCAAGCGGGGCAGAGGCCCGACTGAAGAGGGGCGGGGCCGGAGCGGCCCCCGGGGACCGGCTTGGCCGGGCCTCAAACCCACTCCACTTCGGAGGCGATGTGCGGAGCGCTTCCAGGGGGCGGCAGCGGCGTCCGAGTGGACGCTGACGGCGCCGACGGACGAGAACCCACGGTGTCGATCGCCAACAGCGCCGCAGCCACCTCGTCCTCGCTCCACCCCGCCAGCGCCTCCATCACCGGATCGAGTGCCTTGCCCACCTCAGTGCGTATGACCACTCGAAGCCGGTGTCGAACCAGTGTTCTTGACCGTCAGGGGCAGGAGCTTCTTGCCGGTCGGGCCGATTTGTATGGCCGTATCCATCTGCGGGCAGACGCCGCAATCGAAGCACGGGGTCCAGCGGCAGTCCTCGACCTCTGTTTCGTCGAGGGCGTCCTGCCAGTCCTCCCAGAGCCAGTCCTTGTCGAGGCCGGAGTCGAGGTGGTCCCAGGGGAGGACCTCCTCGTAGGTGCGCTCGCGGGTGGTGTACCAGTCCACGTCGACACCGAAGGTGGCGAGGGCCTTGTCGGCGCAGGCCATCCAGCGGTCGTAGGAGAAGTGCTCGCGCCAGCCGTCGAAGCGGCCGCCGTCGTCGTAGACCGCGCGGATCACGGCGCCGATGCGGCGGTCGCCGCGGGAGAGCAGGCCCTCGACGATGCCCGGCTTGCCGTCGTGGTACCGGAAGCCGATCGAGCGGCCGTACTTCTTGTCGCCGCGGATCTTGTCGCGGAGCTTCTCGAGGCGGGCGTCCGTCTCCTCCGCCGACAGCTGGGGCGCCCACTGGAAGGGGGTGTGGGGCTTCGGGACGAAACCACCGATCGAGACCGTGCAGCGGATGTCGTTCGAGCGCGAGACCTCGCGGCCCTTCTGGATGACGTGGGTCGCCATGTCGGCGATCTGGAGGACGTCGTCGTCCGTCTCCGTCGGCAGGCCGCACATGAAGTACAGCTTCACCTGGCGCCAGCCGTTGCCGTAGGCCGTGGCGACCGTACGGATCAGGTCCTCCTCCGAGACCATCTTGTTGATGACCTTGCGCATGCGCTCCGAGCCGCCCTCGGGCGCGAACGTCAGGCCCGAGCGCCGGCCGTTGCGGGTCAGCTCGTTGGCCAGGTCGACGTTGAAGGCGTCCACGCGGGTGGAGGGGAGGGAGAGGCCGATCTTGTCTTCCTCGTAGCGGTCCGCCAGGCCCTTGGCGATGTCGCCGATCTCCGAGTGGTCCGCGGAGGACAGGGAGAGGAGGCCGACCTCCTCGAAGCCCGTGGCCTTCAGGCCCTTGTCGACCATCTCGCCGATGCCGGTGATCGAACGCTCACGCACCGGGCGTGTGATCATGCCGGCCTGGCAGAAGCGGCAGCCGCGCGTGCAGCCGCGGAAGATCTCCACCGACATGCGCTCGTGGACCGTCTCGGCGAGGGGCACGAGGGGCTGCTTGGGGTAGGGCCACTCGTCCAGGTCCATCACCGTGTGCTTGGAGACGCGCCACGGGACGCCCGACTTGTTGGGGACCACGCGGGCGATACGGCCGTCGGGGAGGTACTCGACGTCGTAGAACGCGGGGATGTACACCCCGCCGGTCTTCGCCAGGCGGAAGAGGACCTCCTCGCGGCCGCCGGGTCGGCCCTCCGCCTTCCACTCGCGGATGATCCGGGTCATGTCGAGCACGGCCTGCTCGCCGTCGCCGATCACGGCGGCGTCGATGAAGTCGGCGATCGGCTCGGGGTTGAAGGCCGCGTGGCCGCCGGCCAGCACGATCGGGTCGTCGGTCGTGCGGTCCTTGGACTCCAGCGGGATGCCGGCCAGGTCCAGGGCGGTGAGCATGTTCGTGTAGCCCAGCTCCGTGGAGAAGCTGAGGCCGAACACGTCGAAGGACTTCACCGGGCGGTGGGTGTCGACCGTGAACTGGGGGACGCCGTGCTCGCGCATCAGCGCCTCCAGGTCCGGCCACACGCTGTACGTGCGCTCGGCGAGGACGCCCTCCTGTTCGTTGAGGACCTCGTAGAGGATCATGACGCCCTGGTTGGGCAGGCCGACCTCGTACGCGTCCGGGTACATGAGCGCCCAGCGGACGTCGCACTCGTCCCAGTTCTTGACGGTGGAGTTGAGCTCTCCGCCGACGTACTGGATCGGCTTCTGCACGTGGGGAAGCAGAGCTTCGAGCTGCGGGAAAACCGACTCGACAGGCATCTCGCGAACCTTCATGAGCTGACAGGGGTGACCATTCAGCGTAACCCGGCCGAAGGGCTCCCCCGAACGCTCAGAGGGACACCTGGGACCTGATCTTCTTCCACAGGGCCGGCAACTCCGTCTCCGCTGTCGCCGCCCGTTGCTCCTCCCTCCCGTGGAGCAGCCCGTAGGTGAAGGCGTTCTCGCCCGCCGCGTGGGCCACCGCGGCGAGCTCGCGGAGGGTCCGGCGGGCCATGACGCTGTCCTGGTGGTCGCCGAGGAGGGAGGTGAGGGACTTCATGGAGGTGGCGAGGGCGCGGGCGGGGGCGCCGAAGGCGGGGATGGCGGCCTCGGCCGCGTAGCGGGTGCGCTTGGCCTTCTTGCGGGCCTCGTGGACGGCGAGGTCGCGTTCCCCGCCGGGGGGTGTCTTCAGGGCGTGCCCCACCAGGGTGGTGACCTTCGCCAGGTCCTTGTGTACGGCCTTGGTGAGGACCTTCTTGGGTTTTTTGGCGGCCGCCTTCCGCAGGGGCGGGTCGGCGAGGAGGGCGTCCAGGGTGTCCAGGAGGGTGAGGTAGCGGGACGAGTCGAGGACGCCGTTGAGGTGGGCGTGGGCGCCGCCGTGCCGGGTCTGCGCCCAGGACGCGAGGCGGTCGGGGACGCGGCCTGTGACCAGGTCGGGCGGGAGGGCGTCCAGGGCGGCCGTCAGGCGTTCGGCCAGTACTTCCTGGTCGCGGTCGATGCCCAGCTCGCCCGCGAGCCACTTCAGCTCGGTGCCGAGGGGGTCGGTGACGGTCCGGTCCAGGACGCTGCGGAAGGTGCGCAGGGTGCTGCGGGCGCGGCGGGTGGCGACCCGCATACGGTGCACGGAGTCGGGTATGTCGCGGCGTACGGCGGGGTCGAGGTCGACCAGCACGTCCCGCTGGACGCGCAGGTAGGCGAGGACGTGGTCGCCGGCGGTGACCGGTTTCTTGGGCTTGGCCGTCTTGCGGCGGGGGCCGCCGGTCTGCTCCAGGGCGCGGGCCAGCTTGGAGGCCGAGGCGGAGGGTCGTACGCCCGCCTTGCCCAATCGTTTCTCCACCTGGTCGAGGAGGGCCGGGTCGCCGTCGTCGGCGAGTTCCACCTCGATCTCGGTCCACTGGGCGGCCCCGCCCTTGCCGGTGAGGCGCTCGGCGGTGACGGTGTCGACGCTCGCCTCGGCCAGCAGGGCGCCGTCGGCGTCGACCAGGTGGCGGACGTCGCGGGCGGAGCGGAGGCGGACCAGGGGGATCAGCTCGGCGTTCCGGACGCGGGAGCGGGCGAGGGCGGCGATGTCCTCGGGGACGGTGTCGGAGAGCGGGGCCTGGATCTCGTCGCGGACGCCGGGGGCGACGGGGAACTTCAGGTGCCAGCCGGCGTCGGATCCGCCGGTGCGGCGGCGCAGGGTGAGGTGGGCGGCGGCCAGGCGTTCGTCGGCCGTGTCGTAGTAGGTGGCGTCCAGCTCGACCAGGCCCTTGTCGAGGACAGCGGCCACCGCGCCGACTCCGGTCAGGTCGGGCAGCCCGCTGTCGTCGGATTCGTACTTGCGCTCTATCTCGCGTTTCGCATCCGCCATGAACCGAATCTAGTGCGCTGCGGCCCGAAGCGGCAGAGGCCGTTCCGGGTGAATGGCGGGAAAACTCCCCTCCATCACCCTGTGAACGGCCTCGTGAAGTGGCTTGTAGGCCTCACGCCGACATGGGTCGCTGGACCTTGATCGACTGGAGCAGCCCCACCGCCACCCACACCGCGAACATCGATGAGCCGCCGTACGACACGAAGGGCAGCGGCAGACCGGTGACCGGCATGATCCCGAGGGTCATGCCGATGTTCTCGAACGCCTGGAAGGCGAACCAGGCGACGATGCCCGCGGCGACGATCGTGCCGTACAGCTCGGTCGAGTCGCGGGCGATGCGGCAGGCCCGCCACAGGATCACGCCGATGAGGAAGATGATGAAGCCGGCGCCGAGGAAGCCCAGCTCCTCCCCCGCGACGGTGAACACGAAGTCGGTCTGCTGCTCGGGCACGAACTGGCCGGTGGTCTGGGAGCCGTGGAAGAGCCCGGCGCCGGTCAGTCCGCCGGAGCCGATGGCGATGCGGGCCTGGTTGGTGTTGTAGCCGACGCCGGCCGGGTCCAGGGCGGGGTTGGCGAAGGCCGCGAAGCGGTTGATCTGGTACTGGTCCAGGACGTGCAGCTGCCAGATGGCGATGCAGCCGATCACGCCGGTGGCGAGCAGGCCGAAGACCCACCGGTTGGAGGCGCCCGAGGCGAGCAGGACGCCCAGGATGATGGCCACCATGGCCAGGACCGATCCGAGGTCCGGCATGAGCAGCAGGATCATGCAGGGCACGGCCGCGAGGCCCAGGGACTGGGCCACGGTCCGGTGGTCCGGGTACGGCTTGTCGCCCGCGTCCACCCGCGCGGCCAGCAGCATCGCCATGCCCAGGATGATCGCGATCTTGAGGAACTCGGCGGGCTGGATGGAGAAGCCGCCGATCACGATCCAGTTGCGCTGGCCGTTGATCGTGGCGCCGAGCGGGGTGAGGACCACCAGGGCCAGCAGGACGGACAGGCCGTAGAGGACCGGCACCGCGTTGCGCAGGGCGCGGTGGCCCAGCCAGAGGGAGGCGAGCATCAGGGCGAACCCGATGCCGAGGTTCATCAGGTGCCGTTCCAGGAAGAAGTACGGGTCTCCCTGGTTGATCTCGGTGCGGTTGCGGGTCGCCGAGAAGACCAGCAGCGAGCCCAGCAGCGAGAGCCCTACGGCGGCCAGAAGTATCGGCCAGTCGAGTCGGCGGGCCAGCGAGTCGCGGGCGAAGATCCTGGTCCAGCCGGCTCGCTCGGGGCCGTACCCGGAGACGGAGAAGCTGTTCGCGCCGGTCATGAGGGCATCCTCCGGCTTCCTCGCCCGCGGTTCCGGCGTGGCCTTCTGCGGGTGTTGCGGTTGCCCGTGGTGGGCGAGGCGGTGGCGGCGGGCTGCTGGTCGCTGCCGTTGCTCGGGTTGTCCTTCTGGGAGGCCTCGGCGTCCTTCCCCGGGTCGCCGGTGACCTTCGGCGCGGCGATGGTGCCGTCCGTGCGGACCTTCGGCAGGTCCTTCTGCGGCTGCGGCAGCAGCGCCTTCTTGTTGTCGACGGAGCCGTCGCCCTGGACGCCGTAGAGCGCGCTGTAGATGTTGCGCACGGCCTCACCGGAGGCGCCGGAACCGGTACCGGCCTGGGCGATCGTCATGATCACCGTGTAGTCCTTGGAGTAGGTGGCCAGCCAGGAGGTGGTCTGCTTGCCGTAGACCTCCGCCGTACCGGTCTTGCCGTGCAGCGGGATCTTGTCCTGCGGCCAGCCGTTGAACTTCCAGGCGGCGGTACCGCGGGTGATGACGCCCGCGAAGGCGTCGTCCATGCCCTTGAGGGTGGCCTGGCTGACGGGCAGCTTGCGCTGCACCCTGGGCTTGATCTCCTGGACGGTCTTGCCGTCGGCGCTGATGACCGCCTTGCCGATGGTCGGCGCGTACTCGGTGCCGCCGTTGGCGACGGCGCCGTAGATCATCGCCTCCTGGATCGGCGTGACGAGGGTGTCGCCCTGGCCGATGGAGTAGTTGATCTCGTCACCCTCGCGCATCTTGTTGCCTTCGAGGCAGTTCTCGTAGGCGATCTTCTCGACGTAGCTGCCGTCCTTCTTCCCGGACTTGCACCAGGCGTCCTTGTTGGCCTTCCAGTAGTTCAGCTTCCACTGGCGGTCGGGGACGCGGCCGGTGACCTCGTTGGGCAGGTCGATGCCGGTCTCGTGGCCGAGGCCGAACTGGTGGGCGGTCTTGAAGAAGTAGTCCTTCGGCTGGCCCTTCTTGGGGTTGATGCCGCCGTCCCGCTTCCACTCCCGGTCGGCGAGGCCGTAGAAGACGGTGTCGCAGGAGACCTCCAGGGCGCGGCCGAGGGAGATGTCGCCGAAGTTCTCGCCCTCGAAGTTCTTGAAGACCTGGCTGCCCACCGAGTAGGAACTCGTGCACGGGTAGCCGCCGTCCCAGGCGTAGCCGGCCTGGACCGCGGCGGCCGTGGAGACCACCTTGAAGGTCGAGCCGGGCGCGGCCTGACCCTGTATGGCCCTGTTGAGCAGCGGGTAGTCGGAGTCCTTGCCGGTGAGGGCCTTGTAGTCCTTGGCGGAGATGCCGCCCACCCACACGTTCGGGTCGTAGGTCGGGGCCGAGGCCATGGCGACGATGCGGCCGGTCTTGGCCTCCATCACCACGACGGCGCCGGAGTCGGCCTTGTAGTTCTCGCTGGTGATCTTGTCGTACTGCTGGCGGGCGGCCTTCATCGCGTTGTCCAGCTCGTACTCGGCGACGCGCTGTACCCGGGAGTCGATGCTGGTGACCAGGTTCGAACCGGGCTGGGCGGCGTCCGCCTTGGCCTTGCCGATGACCCGGCCGAGGTTGTCCACCTCGTAGCGGGTGACGCCGGCCTTGCCGCGCAACTCCTTGTCGTACTGCCGCTCCAGGCCGGAGCGGCCGACCATGTCGGAGCGCAGGTACGGGGAGCTGGTGTCCTTGGCCTTCTGGATCTCGCCGTCGGTGACGGGCGAGAGATAGCCGAGGACCTGCGCGGTGTTGGACTTGCCGGGGCCCGCGTAGCGGCGCACGGCCTCGGGCTCGGCGCTGATGCCGGGGAAGTCCTCGGAGCGCTCGCGGATCTGCAGGGCCTGCCGGGGCGTGGCCTTGTCGGTGATCGGGATCGGCTGGTACGGCGAGCCGTTCCAGCACGGCTGGGGGGTCTTGGCGTCGCAGAGCCGGACCTTCTGCATGACGTCCTCGGGCTTCATGCCGAGGATCCCGGCCAGCTTGATCAGGACCGCCTTCCCGTCGTCGCGCTGCTTCAGCAGGTCGGTGCGGGAGGCGGAGACCACCAGGCGCGTCTCGTTGTCGGCGAGGGGCACGCCGCGGGCGTCCAGGATGTCGCCGCGCACGGCGGGCTGGACGACCTGCTGGACGTGGTTGCCGGAGGCCTCCTTCTGGTACTGGGCGCCCTCCCGGATCTGCAGGTACCAGAGCCGGCCGCCGAGCGTGCCGAGCAGGGAGAGGACGAGGATCTGGATCACGACGAGCCGGATCTGGACCCGTGGGGTCCGACCGGTCTCGGGGATGTTGGTCACTGCGGCTGCCTCCCCCTCTCAGTGCATGGACGTGTGTACGCGCGGCGCGTGTGTGCGAACCGGCCGCGTGCGTACGAATGATGAACGATCAGTCTGTGAGGCCGCGTTCCGCGAACGCTGACCCGTTCGGGTGAACTGCCGGTGCCGTGCGGCCGTCTGACGCGCGTTCACAGGCGCTTGACCCCCTTGATGCGGCCGACCCGGGCGGATCGGGTGCGGGCCTTGGCCTTGAGCGCGCCGAGGCCGCTGCGCTGGCTGCCGATGCGCAGGCCGGTGCCGGAGGAGAGCCAGCCGGAGGAGATGTCGCTCGCCTTGGCGGTGGTGGTGGTCTCGGTCAGCGGGTCGTTGTCGGCGCGCCGGGCCAGCCACATGATCGCCGGGACCACGAAGGGGGCCAGCAGCAGGTCGTAGAGGGCCGCGGAGAACAGCAGGCCGGGCAGGCCGACATGGCGGGCGACGGTGTCGCCGACGAGGGCGCCGACCCCGGCGTACAGCAGCGTGGAGCCGATCGCGGCGGCGACCACGACCGCCATCGGGCCGGTCGCCGACTTCAGGCGCCCGTGGTCCGGCTTGATGAGTCCGGCGAAGTAGCCGGTCACGCAGAGGACGAGGGCGTAGCGGCCGGCCGCGTGGTCCGCGGGCGGGGCGAGGTCGGCCAGCAGTCCGGCGCCGAAGCCGACGAGGGCGCCGCCGACATGGCCGTACACCATGGCGAGGCCCAGGACGGTGAGCAGCAGCAGGTCGGGGACGGCGCCCGGCAGGTGCAGGCGGGCGAGGACGCTCACCTGGACCACCAGGGCGACGACGACCAGCGCGGAGGAGAGCAGGATCCGGTTGACACGCATGGGGATTCAGCTCCTACTGCTGTTGCTGGTCGTTGGCGGTCGCGTTGGCGGACGGGGTGACGGTGACCGTCACCGTCGGTGTCGGTACCGGTTTCGGCTTGGCCGGGAGGACCTCGTCGCGCGGGTCCTTGTTCGGGGCCGCGACGACCACGCCGACGATGTCGAGCTTGGTGAAGCCGACGTACGGGGTGACGTAGAGGGTGCGGGTGAGGCCGCCGCCGGAGGGGTCGACGCGGGAGACCACGCCGACCGGCACGCCCGGCACGAACGGCTTGTCGGCCTCCGAGCCGAAGGTGACGAGCCGGTCGCCCTTCTTCACCTCCGCCTGGCCGTTGAGCAGTTCCACGCGCAGCGGGCGGTCGCCCTGCCCGGAGGCGAAGCCGAGTTCGTCGCTGCCCTCCATACGGGTGCCGACGGTGAAGTCGGGGTCGTTGGCGAGCAGCACGGTGGAGGTGTCGGGTCCGACCGTGGTGACCCGTCCGACCAGGCCGTCGCCGTTGAGGACGGTCATGTCGCGCTTGATGCCGTCGTTGGCGCCGACGTCGATGGTGATGGTCCAGGAGAAGCCCTGCGCCGACCCTATGGCGATGACCTGGGCGCCCTTGAGGCCGTACTGGCCCTCGCCGGCGATCTTCAGCATCCGGTCGAGCTGGTTCAGCCGGCTGCGGTTGCGGTCGTCGCTGCCGAGTTTCGCCTTGAGGGCCGCGTTCTCCTTCTCCAGCGTGGCGAGCCGGTTGTGCCGGCTGCCCGAGTCACGGATCGCGGAGACGGCGTTGCCGACCGGGTCGACCGCGGAGGACACTCCGTTCTCCACCGGGCCGAACACCGCCGCCGCGGCCTGCCGGGCGCCGTCGACCGGGGAGTTCCGGCCTCCTCGGATGTCCACCGTGATCAACGCGAACGCGATGGCGATCAGCAGGACCAGGAGCAGCCGGCTCTCTTTCGTGTCCCTCACGTGCGGCGGCCGTGCCCTTCCTCAATAGGAATTCGGGAGCCCCTTTGCGGTGCGATGTGTGAAACGCAAACCGACAGGGCCCATTTGGGGGAGCTTATGCCTCGAATCAACGATCCGCCGTACGAGAGGAGAATGTCTCGTACGGCGGAATCGAAGTGTTACGTCATCTGCGCGGCTGGGCGTCGAGGACCTGCTGGAGGGCCTCGAACTCCTCGACGCACTTTCCGGATCCGAGCGCGACGCTGTCCAGGGGGTCCTCGGCGATGTGGATCGGCATGCCGGTCTCCCGCCGCAGCCGCTCGTCGAGCCCGCGCAGCAGGGCTCCGCCGCCGGTCAGAACGATTCCTCGGTCCATGATGTCGCCGGACAGCTCCGGCGGGCACTTGTCGAGGGTCGTCTTGACCGCGTCGACGATCGCGTTGACGGGCTCCTCGATCGCCTTGCGGACCTCGGCGGCCGAGATGACGACGGTCTTGGGCAGCCCGGACACGAGGTCCCGGCCGCGCACTTCGGTGTGTTCGTCGGAGTCGAGTTCGTACGCCGAACCGATCGTGATCTTGATCTGTTCTGCCGTGCGCTCACCCAGCAGAAGGCTGTACTCCTTCTTGATGTACTGGATGATCGCGTTGTCCAGTTCGTCACCGGCGACCCGGATGGACTGCGCGGTGACGATGCCGCCGAGCGAGATGACCGCGACCTCCGTGGTGCCGCCGCCGATGTCCACCACCATGTTGCCCGTGGCCTCGTGGACCGGCAGGCCGGAGCCGATGGCCGCGGCCATGGGCTCCTCGATGATGTGCACCTGGCGGGCGCCCGCCTGGGTGGACGCCTCGATGACCGCGCGGCGCTCGACGCCCGTGATGCCCGAGGGCACACAGACGACGACTCGCGGACGAGCCAGGTACCGCCGCTTGTGGATCTTCAGGATGAAGTAGCGGAGCATCCGCTCGGTGATCTCGAAGTCGGCGATGACGCCGTCCTTCAGCGGCCGCACGGCAACGATGTTGCCCGGCGTCCGGCCGATCATCTTCTTCGCTTCGGCGCCGACCGCCAGGATGCCACCGGTGTTGGTGTTGATCGCGACGACGGACGGCTCGTTGAGTACGATCCCGCGACCCCTGACGTACACCAGCGTGTTGGCGGTCCCGAGGTCGACAGCCATGTCACGGCCGATGAACGACATTGAGTTCCCCATCCGGATTCATCTGGCCTTCCTGAGCTTTTGAGGGCATATCAGGTCGGCGAGGCGGGTGCTGTGACGTGAAGGCCTCCATCGTAAACGGGCCTGCACGAACACTGCGCGAGGGTCTCCGCCATTGTCACCAGATGGCGGGCCGCCTCGCTTCTGGAGACGGGCGTTCGGGTTCGCTCGTTCCCTCAATCGCCGGTACCCATGCATAAAAAGTCGGGCCCGGGGACGGGTCCCCGGACCTTGACTTCGCGACTGCCGCGGGCGTTACGCGCGGCCGGGGAAGAAGATCTTCACCTCGCGCTCGGCGGACTCCTCGGAGTCCGAGGCGTGGATCAGGTTCTCGCGGACGATCACGCCGTAGTCGCCGCGGATGGAGCCGGGCGCGGCGGCGATCGGGTCGGTCGGGCCGGCGAGCGCGCGCACGCCCTCGATGACCCGCTCGCCCTCGGCGATCAGGACGACGACGGGGCCGGAGGACATGAACTCGACCAGCGGCTCGTAGAAGGGCTTGCCGACATGCTCGGCGTAGTGCTGCTCCAGCGTGGCCCGGTCCAGGGTGCGCAGTTCCAGCGCGGTGATCTGCCAGCCGGCCTTGCGCTCGATACGGCTGATGATCTCGCCGGTCAGGCCGCGACGGACGGCGTCGGGCTTGAGGAGGACGAGGGTGCGCTGGCTCACGGGGGGACTCCTTAGGACGGACCTTCGCGGTGGGACGAGGTTACAGGGCGTGCCGGGCCGCCGGTTACGCAGCGTCAGCCGTGGAGGAGGCGCTCTGCGCGGCGAACCGGGCCTTGGCCTCGTCGACCTTCCGGCCGAAGTGCACCGAGGCCCACCACAGCGCCGCGAACACCGCGCCCATGAAGTACATGGTCGGGACGAAGACGCCGGAGGCGATCAGGGCGATCTGCAGGGCCCAGCCCAGGGCCACCCCGCCGGGGCGGGTCACCATGGCGCACAGCAGCACGCACAGCAGCATGGCGATGCCGCTGACCAGCCATACCGTGGACACGGACAGGCCCGGGTCCTTCATGGCGACGAGTCCGGCGAACCCGATGACGAAGAACTCGCCGATCAGCGTGGACGAACAGAGCGTACGCATCCTCTGAGCCTCAGCCCTTCCCGAGCAGCAGCCGGGCCTCGCCGACCGTGATGACGGATCCGGTGACCAGCACACCGCCGCCCGCGAACTCGCCCTCCTCCTCGGCCAGCGTGATCGCGGCCTCCAGGGCGTCCGGCAGCCGCGGCTCGACCTGCACCCGCTCGTCGCCGAACACCTCGACGGCGATCGCGGCCAGCTCGTCCGCGTCCATGGCCCGGTGGCTGGAGTTCTGGGTGACGACGACCTCGGCGAAGATCGGCTCGAAGGCCTCCAGCAGCCCCCGTACGTTCTTGTCGCCGCTCGCGCCGACGACACCGATCAGCCGGGTGAAGTCGAAGGCCTCGCGGACGGCCTCGGCGGTGGCCGCGGCGCCCGCCGGGTTGTGGGCGGCGTCCAGCACGACCGTGGGCGAGCGCCGTACGACCTCCAGGCGACCGGGCGAGGACACGGCCGCGAACGCCTTGCGGACGGTGTCGATGTCCAGGGGCTCCGCGCGCTGCGCGCCGACGCCGAAGAACGCCTCGACGGCGGCGAGCGCCACGGCCGCGTTGTGCGCCTGGTGGCCGCCGTGCAGCGGGAGGTACACCTCGGGGTACTCGCCGCCGAGGCCGCGCAGGGTGAGCAGCTGCCCGCCGACGGCGACCTGCCGGGCGACGACGCCGAACTCCAGGCCCTCCCGGGCCACGGTCGCGTCGACCTCCACGGCCTTCTTCAGCAGCACCTGGGCGGCGTCCACCGGCTGCTGGGCGAGGATGACGGTCGCGTCCTGCTTGATGATGCCGCTCTTCTCGCCGGCGATCTCCGCGGGCGTTTCGCCGAGGCGGTCGGTGTGGTCGAGGTCGATGGGGGTGACGACCGCGACGTCGCCGTCGATCACATTGGTGGCGTCCCAGCTGCCGCCCATGCCGACCTCCACGACGGCCACGTCGACCGGCGCGTCCGCGAAGGCCGCGTAGGCCATGCCGGTGAGCACCTCGAAGAAGGACAGGCGGTACTCCTGCAGGCCGTCGACCATCTCCACGTACGGCTTGATGTCCTGGTACGTCTCGATGAACCGCTCGGCCGTGATCGGGGCGCCGTCCAGGCTGATCCGCTCGGTGATCGACTGCACGTGCGGGCTGGTGTAGCGGCCGGTGCGCAGATCGAAGGCGCCGAGCAGGGCCTCGATCATGCGGGCGGTGGAGGTCTTGCCGTTCGTGCCGGTGATGTGGATCGAGGGGTACGACCGCTGCGGGTCGCCCAGAACGTCCATCAGCGCGGAGATGCGGGCGACCGAGGGCTCCAGCTTGGTCTCGCCCCAGCGGGTGGCCAGTTCCGCCTCGACCTCGCGCAGGGCCTTGTCGACCTCGGGGTCCGCCGGCCGCGCGGGTACGTCGGCGGACGGCTGGCCGCCCTGGGTTCGCAGGGTACGGCTGCCGGCCTCGATGACCGCGAGGTCGGGGTCGCGGGTGGTCTCGGCGTCGATGATCTCGTCGAAGCCGTCGAGGGGGTCGGGCTGGTCGTTCTCGTGCGGGAGGTCGCTCACAGGGTCAGTCTACGGAGCCGTGCCGACAAAGGGCCGGTTCGGGGTGGCCGCTCAGCATCGCCGGGCGGGGGTCCGTGACGAGCGCTCGCGCGGTTCCCCGCGCCCCCTCGCACGCGGCGGCGCCTGCGAGCGGCGCCCGAATGCGCGAAGGCCCCCGGAACCCTGCGGCTCCGGGGGCCTTCGGCACGCTGTACGGCTACGCCTGCGGCAACCTCTCCAGCTGGGCCTGGATGCGGGCGATGTCCTCCTCGGCCTTGGCCAGGCGGGTGCGGATCTTGTCCACCACGTTCTCCGGGGCCTTGGCGAGGAACGCCTCGTTGCCGAGCTTGCCCGTGGCCTGGGCCTTCTCCTTCTCGGCGGCGGCCAGGTCCTTGGCCAGGCGCTTGCGCTCGGCCGCCACGTCGATCGTGCCGGACAGGTCGAGGGCGACCTCGGCGCCGGCGACCGGGAGGGTGGCCGTGGCGGTGAAGGCGTCGCCCTCGGGCTGGAGGCGCAGCAACTGGCGGATGGCGGCCTCGTGCGGGGCGAGGGCCGTACCGTCCAGGGTCAGGCGCGCCGGGACCCGCTGGCCGGGCTGGAGGCCCTGGTCGGCGCGGAACCGGCGGACCTCGGTGATGACGGACTGCAGGGACTCGATCTCCCGCTCGGCCGCCGGGTCCCGGAAGCCGCTGTCCTCGGGCCACTCGGCGACGACGAGCGACTCGCCGCCGGCGAGCGTCGTCCACAGCGTCTCCGTGACGAACGGGACGACCGGGTGCAGCAGCTTCAGGGTGACGTCGAGGACCTCGCCGAGGACCCGCTTGCTGACCTCGGCCGGCTCGCCGCCCGCCTGGAAGACGGTCTTGGACAGCTCGACGTACCAGTCGAAGACCTCGTCCCACGCGAAGTGGAAGAGGGTGTCGGAGAGCTTCGCGAACTGGAAGTCCTCGTAGTAGGCGTCGACCTCGGCGACGACCGAGTTGAGCCGGGAGAGGATCCAGCGGTCCGTCGCCGACATCTTCGACGCGTCCGGCAGCGGCCCGTCCACCGTCGCGCCGTTCATCAGCGCGAAGCGGGTCGCGTTCCAGATCTTGTTGGCGAAGTTGCGGGAGCCCTGGACCCAGTCCTCGCCGATCGGGACGTCGACGCCCGGGTTGGCGCCGCGCGCGAGGGTGAACCGGAGCGCGTCGGAGCCGTACTTGTCCATCCAGTCCAGCGGGTTGACCGCGTTGCCGAAGGACTTCGACATCTTCTTGCCGAACTGGTCGCGGACCATGCCGTGCAGGGCGATGGTGTGGAACGGCGGGGTGCCGTCCATCGCGTAGAGGCCGAACATCATCATCCGGGCGACCCAGAAGAAGAGGATGTCGTAGCCGGTGACCAGGACGGAGTTCGGGTAGAACTTCGCGAGCGACTCGGTCTGTTCGGGCCAGCCGAGGGTGGAGAAGGGCCACAGGCCGGAGGAGAACCAGGTGTCGAGGACGTCGGTGTCCTGGTGCCAGCCCTCGCCGGTCGGGGCCTCGTCGTCCGGGCCGACGCAGACGACCTCGCCGTTCGGGCCGTACCAGACGGGGATGCGGTGGCCCCACCACAACTGCCGCGAGATGCACCAGTCGTGGAGGTTGTCGACCCAGTCGAAGTAGCGCTTCTCCATCTCCTGCGGATGGATCTTGACCTTGCCCTCGCGGACCGCGTCACCGGCGGCCTTGGCGAGCGGGCCGACCTTGACCCACCACTGCATGGACAGCCGGGGCTCGATGGTGGTCTTGCAGCGCGAGCAGTGGCCGACGGAGTGGACGTACGGCCGCTTCTCGGAGACGATCCGGCCCTCGGCGCGCAGCGCGGCGACGATGGCGGAGCGGGCCTCCAGGCGGTCCAGGCCCTGGAAGGGGCCGTGGGCCGTGATGACGGCGTGCTCGTCCATGATCGTGAGGGACGGCAGGTTGTGCCGCTGGCCGATCTCGAAGTCGTTCGGGTCGTGGGCCGGGGTGACCTTGACGGCGCCGGTGCCGAACTCGGGGTCGACGTGGGTGTCGGCGACGACCGGGATGGAGCGGTCGGTCAGCGGCAGCCTGACCAGCTTGCCGATCAGGTGCTTGTACCGCTCGTCCTCCGGGTGGACGGCGACGGCGGTGTCACCGAGCATGGTCTCGGCGCGGGTGGTGGCCACGACGATGGTGTCGTCGCCCTCGCCGTACTTCATGGAGACGAGTTCGCCGTCGTCGTCCTGGTACTCGACCTCGATGTCGGAGATCGCGGTGAGGCACCGGGGGCACCAGTTGATGATGCGCTCGGCGCGGTAGATCAGCTCGTCGTCGTAGAGCCGCTTGAAGATGGTCTGGACGGCCTGGGAGAGGCCCTCGTCCATGGTGAAGCGCTCACGGGACCAGGCGACGCCGTCGCCGAGGCGGCGCATCTGGCCGGAGATCTGGCCGCCGGACTCGCCCTTCCACTGCCAGACGCGCTCGACGAAGGCCTCACGGCCGAGGTCGTGCCGGGACTTGCCCTCCTTGCCGAGCTCGCGCTCGACGACGTTCTGCGTGGCGATGCCGGCGTGGTCCATGCCGGGCTGCCACAGCGTCTCGTGGCCCTGCATGCGCTTGCGGCGGGTCAGCGCGTCGATGAGGGTGTGCTCGAAGGCGTGCCCGAGATGGAGCGAGCCCGTGACGTTCGGCGGCGGGATGACGACGGTGTACGGCGGCTTGTCGCTCTTCGCGTCCGCCTCGAAGTAACCCCGCTCCACCCAGCGCTCGTACAGCGGCCCCTCTACATCGGCCGGCGCGTACTGGGTCGGCAGTTCGGTCTCGGGCGCGGGTGGCTGCTGCTGAGCGTTCTCGGTCACGGGGGTCAGTTTAGAGGTGTCACGGGGCGGTCCCGAAACGCGTTTGTTCTGTAACGGTGCGGCCCCCGGTGCCGTGCGGTTTCCGGGCCTGGTCCAGGATGTCAGGAACACATAAGCGTCCTAGGGGGAACCCAGAAATGAGCAACAACCAGCCGGGCCCGTACGGCCAGCCACCCCAGCAGCCGGGTCCCTACGGCCAGCCGGGGCAGCCTGGTCCGTACGGCCAGCCGGGCCAGCCTGGCCCGTACGGCCAGCCGGGCCAGCCTGGCCCGTACGGCCAGCAGCCGCAGGCTCCGCAGCCCGGCTACGGCTACCCCCAGCAGCCGCCCGCTCCGCCGCAGCCGGGGTACGGCTACCCCCAGCAGGGCGTGCCGCAGCAGCCGAACCCGTACGGCCAGCAGCCCTACGGCATGCCGCAGGCGCCCCAGCCCGGCGGCGGCAAGAAGAAGACGGGCCTGATCATCGGCGCGGTGGCCGTGGTGGCGGCGGTCGCGGTGGCGGCGTACCTCCTGATCGGCAGCAGCAGCGGCGGCGCGAGCGTCGCGGACGACGGCCCGCACAAGCTGACGACTCCGGCGACGGTGCTGACGGAGTACAAGCGGGGGTCGAGCAAGAGCGACACGATGACGTCGAGCGACCTCAAGGACGCCGAGAAGTGGGGCGTGCACAACCCGCAGGACGTCAGCGCCGAGTACAAGTCCGGGGACGCGTCCAACCCGCTGGGCCAGAAGCTGATCGAGTTCGGCGGCGTCTACGGGACGATCGACGACCCCGCGAAGACCGTCGACGCGATGTTCGCCTACATGAAGGACCAGAGCACCAAGGACTCCACCGACAAGTACACCCTGGTGGGTGAGCCGAAGGCGTACACGCCGGCCTCGCTCGACGGCGCGGTGCTCAAGTGCCAGCAGGCCAAGGGCGCGAACTCCGACTCCACCGGGCCCAAGGAGATGACCTTCGACTTCTGCATCTGGGGTGACCACAGCACCCTCGGGATGGTCATGCCGATGGACGTCGCCACGCTCGCCGCGGGCCGGTCGAGCGATCCGGCGACGGACGCCGAGCTGACGGCCAAGTTCCGCAACGAGGTGCGCGTCAAGGCCTGATGTCACTCCGTCACCGGCAAGGGCCTCGGTCGGGCGACCGGGGCCTTTCTCGTGCCCGGTTCCGCCGGGGGGGTTCCCGCACGATGCCCCCGCCGGGCCCGGGGCGCCGGCTCCGGCCGGACAAGCGCGCAATGCGAACGGCCGCCGCCTCTCGCGAGGCGGCTGTTGTGGCGTACGAGGTCGTGGCCGGACCGGTTCTGCTTACGCCGTCTTCTGCTCCCCGGACCCCCGGCCGCGGGCATCGCGCGGGATCAGGGTCGGGTTGACGTTGGAGAGGACCACGTCGGCCGTGATGACCACGCGGGCCACGTCCTTGCGGGAGGGGACCTCGTACATGACGCCCTGGAGGACTTCCTCCATGATGGCGCGCAGGCCGCGGGCGCCGGTCTGGCGCAGGATGGCCTGGTCGGCGATGGCCTCCAGGGCCTCGCGCTCGAAGTCCAGCTCCACGCCGTCGAGTTCGAAGAGGCGCTGGTACTGCTTCACGAGCGCGTTGCGGGGCTCCACCAGGATCTTCAGGAGCGCCTCGCGGTCGAGGTTGTGGACCGAGGTGATGACCGGGAGACGGCCGATGAACTCCGGGATCATGCCGAACTTGACCAGGTCCTCCGGCATGACGTCCTCGAAGACGTCCTTGGACTCCAGCTCGCGCTTGGACAGGATCGTCGCGCCGAAGCCGATGCCCTTGGCGCCCGCCCGGGCCTCGATGATCTTCTCCAGGCCGGCGAAGGCGCCGCCCACGATGAACAGCACGTTCGTCGTGTCGATCTGGATGAACTCCTGGTGCGGGTGCTTGCGGCCGCCCTGGGGCGGAACCGAGGCGGTGGTGCCCTCGAGGATCTTCAGGAGAGCCTGCTGGACGCCCTCGCCGCTCACGTCCCGCGTGATCGACGGGTTCTCGCTCTTGCGGGCCACCTTGTCGATCTCGTCGATGTAGATGATCCCGGTCTCGGCCTTCTTGACGTCGTAGTCGGCCGCCTGGATGAGCTTCAGGAGGATGTTCTCGACGTCCTCGCCCACGTAGCCCGCCTCGGTCAGCGCCGTGGCGTCGGCGATCGCGAACGGGACGTTCAGCATGCGGGCCAGGGTCTGCGCCAGAAGGGTCTTGCCGGAGCCCGTGGGGCCCAGCAGGAGGATGTTGGACTTCGCCAGCTCGATGGCGTCGTCACGGCCGCTCGCGCCGCCGTTCTCGCCCGCCTGGACCCGCTTGTAGTGGTTGTACACCGCGACCGACAGGGCCTTCTTGGCGGCCTCCTGGCCGACCACGTAGCCCTCGAGGAACTCGTAGATCTCGCGGGGCTTGGGCAGCTCCTCCCAGCGCACCTCGCTGGTCTCCGCGAGCTCCTCCTCGATGATCTCGTTGCAGAGATCGATGCACTCGTCGCAGATGTACACACCGGGCCCTGCGATGAGCTTCTTGACCTGCTTCTGGCTCTTGCCGCAGAACGAGCACTTGAGCAGATCGCCGCCGTCACCGATGCGTGCCACGGTGTGCTTCCCCTTCGCCTGGGAGCTGCCTGGACACTGCGGTCCAGCGGCTCCTGGTGCTGCCTTATGTCCGACGGTACCTTGCCGGGCCCGGTGTTCGGGCCCCCCTTGGCAGGGTTCACTTTGACGTGAACCCCGCCAAGAGGGGCACAGAGTGCGCCGCTCCGCGTCAGCGGACGGCGGCGTTGTTCAGCTTGCGGGTGGAGATGATCTGGTCGACGAGGCCGTACTCCAGCGCCTCCTCGGCCGTGAGGATCTTGTCGCGCTCGATGTCCTCGCGGATCTTCTCGATCGGCTGGTTCGAGTGCTTGGCCAGCATGTTCTCCAGCTGGTCACGCATCCGGGTGAACTCCTTGGCGATGATCTCCAGGTCGGAGAGCTGACCGCGGCCGGTGGAGCCGGCCGGCTGGTGGATCAGCACGCGGGAGTTCGGCAGCGCCATGCGCTTGCCCGGGGTGCCGGCGGCCAGCAGGATGGCCGCGGCGGAGGCCGCCTGACCCATGCAGACCGTCTGGATGTCGGGCTTCACGAACTGCATGGTGTCGTAGATCGCCGTGAGGGCGGTCATGTCGCCACCGGGGCTGTTGATGTAGATCGAGATGTCCCGGTCCGGGTCCATCGACTCCAGGCACAGCAGCTGCGCCATGACGTCGTTGGCCGAGGCGTCGTCGATCTGGACGCCCAGGAAGATCACGCGCTCCTCGAAGAGCTTCGCGTACGGGTCGTACTCGCGGATGCCCTGGGAGGTGCGCTCGACGAAGCGCGGGATGACGTAACGGCTGTCGGGGCGGGGCCCGTCGTACATGCCGCTGGCGGCGCCGGGGAAGTTGCTCATGGGGTGTTCACCGTCCTGGTGGCGTTCTGGGGGCTGAGGTCGTGGCGGTGCTTGGCGTGGCCGTGCCGGTCAGGCACCGGTGCCGCCGCCTCCCGGAACACCCGAGGCGTGCGTGATGATCTCGTCAATGAGACCGTACTCCTTGGCCTCTTCCGGCGTGAACCAGCGGTCGCGGTCGCCGTCGCGGATGATCGCCTCGACCGTCTGGCCGGAGTGGAGCGCGGTCAGCTCGGACATGCGCCTCTTGGTGCGCAGCAGGTACTCGGCCTGGATCTTGATGTCCGAGACCGTGCCGCCGAGGCCCGCGGAGCCCTGGTGCATCATGATGTCGGCGTGGGGCAGCGCGAAGCGCTTGCCCGCGGCACCGCCGGTGAGCAGGAACTGGCCCATCGAGGCCGCCATGCCCATGGCGATCGTCACCACGTCGTTCGGGATGTACTGCATGGTGTCGTAGATCGCCATGCCGGCCGTCACCGAGCCGCCGGGGCTGTTGATGTAGAGGTAGATGTCCTTGTCAGGGTCGGCGGCGAGAAGCAGCAGCTGTGCGGTGATCTTGTTGGCAATGTCGTCGTCAACCTGCTGGCCGAGGAAGATGATCCGCTCGTTGAGCAGCCGGTTGTAGACCTGGTCGCCGAGGCCACCACCGATGGAAGGCTCGCCGGCGGCGGAGGGCATCAGATTCGTCACGTATCCACCTGCTCGTCTTACGACGGCGCCGGGCCGTCTCACGTCGTCCTGCCGGAGGCTTGGCGGGGGTTTCAGGAGACTCCCCTGCCCCCGTACTCATGGACCCTAACGCTCAGGCCCCT
Source organism: Streptomyces sp. NPDC004561 (assembly GCF_053602155.1). Lineage (NCBI taxonomy): Bacteria > Bacillati > Actinomycetota > Actinomycetes > Kitasatosporales > Streptomycetaceae > Streptomyces > Streptomyces sp. NPDC004561. Next base: position 10,862 of record NZ_JBSGDB010000004.1, on the reverse strand, counting down.
TCGGGGAATCCCGGAGATGGGGGTGTTCGCCGGGGGCGTAGCGAAGGGCCCCGCCGGGGAGCCGGACGCGGGGCGTGGGGCCGGGGCGCTTTCGGCCACCGCACCGCGGGTCCCGCACGGCTGCTCGCGCCCCGCGGAGGAGCCGCGCATCGGGATACGGCCGCGCCCCTGAGCCGGCCGCTCCCGGGAGACGCGACGGGCCCCCGGGGGAAGTCCCGGGGGCCCGTCGTACGCGCTTCAGAGGCGCCGTGGGGCGGCTCAGCCCTCGGCGTTCTCCTCGGAGGTCTCCGACGCCTCGGCGGCCTCGGTCTCCTCCTCCTCGTCGTCCAGGTCGACGACCTCGCCGTTGGTGTCCTTCACCGTGGCGGCCTCGACCACGACGGCCAGGGCCTTGCCGCGGGCGACCTCGCCGACCAGGAGCGGCACCTGGCCACCCTCGACGACGGCCTGGGCGAACTGGTCGGGGGACATGCCGGAGGAGGCGGCACGCCGCATGAGGTGCTCGGTGAGCTCCTCCTGGTTGACGTTGAGCTGCTCCTTCTTGACCAGCTCGTCGAGGACGAACTGGGTCTTGATGCCCTTGACCGCGGCCTCGCGGGTCTCGGTCTCGAACTCCTCGGCGGTCTTGCCCTGGATCTCCAGGTACTTGTCGAGGGTGAGACCCATCTGGCCGAGCTGGTGGTGCTCGAGGTTGTGCTTGCGGGTGTTGATCTCGTCCTCGAGCAGCTTCTCGGGGACCGGGACCTCGACCAGCTCGAGCAGCTTCTCCAGGACGCGCTCCTGGGCCTGGGTGGCCTGGTCGAACTGCTTCATGTTCGTGAGGCGCTTACGGCTGTCCGCCTTCAGCTCCTCCAGGGTGTCGAACTCGGAGGCGAGCTGCGCGAACTCGTCGTCCAGCTCGGGCAGTTCGCGGGCGGCGACCTCGGTGACCTTGACGGAGACCTCGGCCTCCTTGCCCGCGGCGGAGCCGCCCTTCAGCTCGGAGGTGAAGGTGGCCTCCTCGTCGGCGGACAGGCCCTTGACGGCGTCGTCGATGCCGTCCAGCAGCTCACCGGAGCCGATGGTGTAGGAGACGCCGTCGGCGATGCCGTCCTCGAGGACCTCGCCGTCGACCTTGGCCTGCAGGTCGATGGTGACGACGTCGCCGTCCTGGGCGGCGCGCTCGACCGGCGAGGTGGAGGCGAAGCGCTCGCGCAGCTGCTCGACCGACTTCTCGATGTCCTCGTCGGTGACCTCGACGGCGTCGACCTCGACCTCGATGCCGGAGTAGTCCGGGATCTCCAGGGCCGGGCGGATGTCGACCTCGGCGGTGAAGTTCAGCGTCTCGCCGTCCTTCAGCTCGGTGATGTCGACCTCGGGCTGGCCGAGCGGGTTCAGGTCCGCCTCGTTGACCGCCTCGGTGTAGAACTTCGGCAGCGCGTCGTTGACGGCCTCCTCCAGCACGGCGCCACGGCCGAACCGCTGGTCGATGACACGGGCCGGGATCTTGCCCTTGCGGAAGCCCTTCACCGTGACCTGCTGGTTGATCTTCTTGTACGCCGCGTCGAGGCTGTCCTTGAGCTCCTCGAAGGGCACCTCGACAGTGAGCCGAACCCGGGTCGGGTTCAGGGTCTCCACGGCGCTCTTCACGGTTCGGTCTCCTTGTGGCTGACTTCTCGGGTTCCGCCGGAGCCAGAGTGGTCCGGCGGATTTCGCCGCCCGGGGGAGTTCGTAGGCCGAGTGGGCCGGGACACACGGGCGCGCAGCTTGCATAGTAACCGCAGCCGGTCAGCGCCCCAAAAGGCGATCTTCCCGACGTCGCGTGCCGGTGGTCGGGGTGGCGGGATTTGAACCCACGGCCTTCCGCTCCCAAAGCGGACGCGCTACCAAGCTGCGCCACACCCCGTCTGGTGCGACACGTAGGGTACATGGCTGGGCCCATCGCGTCGGCCGCATTCTTCGAGGCGGCGCGCGGGGTGCCTCCGTGGCCGTAGTCGTTGGCCTGACCGGTGGGCGACCCGCTACGATGCCTGCAGTGCCGCGGTCACGGACCTGCGGCGCAGTGGTGCGGGCGTAGCTCAATGGTAGAGCCCTAGTCTTCCAAACTAGCTACGCGGGTTCGATTCCCGTCGCCCGCTCTGTACGCCGAAGGCCCAGGCGAGAGGTCGTTCTCCTCTCTCTGGGCCTTCAGCCGTTCTGCGGTGTGCGTGGTTCCGGCAAGGTGTGGAGCCCTTCGCCCGGGCGGAGGGCCCGGCCGTCAGCACCGGGCTCCGCGAACTGCTTCATATGGGTGACGACGGTGACGACCACCGGTCGACCCAGGCGGAGCCGAGCAGACGTGGCTCCTCTGGCCGGGCTGCCCAGCGCCCATTCATCTGGAGTTGGCGCAGCATCGCGACCTGACGCGATCTGTCGGGCCTGGATTTGTCGCCGGCGAGGATCGTGTCGCGACACTCCGAGGGCCGGGGCCTCGCACAGGTGTTCTGGGGCGCACGCACGCGGTGTGCGGGGTGGGCATGACGCGCTTCCAGCGGGGCGCGCCCGGCGGCCGGGGGTGGACCGGGCGAGGGGCGCCACGTCCGCGCCCCGCCGCACAGGCCGTCCTCGTCGGTCCGAGTCGCACGGTTCAGGCTCCGCCGGTCCGCGCCGGTCAGAACTTGATCGAGTTGATGGACTCCGCTATCGAGTTCAGGAACCGGTCGATGGACGGCGCCATGCCGGTCGAGGCGAGGAAGAAGCCGAAGAGGATCGCGACGATGGCGGGACCCGCCTTGATGCTCCCCCCTCGGATCAGCACCACCAGGATGATCGCCAACAGAAGCACCACGGACAGTGAAATGGCCACAACTGATCACACCCTCGGTCGGTCCCTCTCCCGGCCCGGGGGTACCGTGCCGCGCACCCCCGCCAGAACCATCGTGCCACCAACCAGGCTGCTCTATGCGGCCGCTGACAGGATGCCGGACACGCGGTACGGGGCGGGCGACACCCCGCACAGTAATTCGACGGGCGTCCGCGCACGACTCCACCAGGAATTGCGCCACTTCGTTTCCGTGTCCACACATCCCATGCGCGGGTAATTCGAATTCATGACACAGAGGCGCCGTATGCCCTAATCAGTAGGGATGAATCGGGACATCGGGGGTGAATGACGGGTCCCTGTGTGTGCATCATCACGTAGACAGAGGAGGCGAGTTCGTTAAATCAGGGGGTACCCGAACGCGATAACCAGGAAAGACTGCGGGGGTTTTACGGAATCCCACAGACGACGCCAGGGTGCCTGAGATGTTTGACGCCGCCTCGTCCCCCGGCCAGAGCCCAGGGCCGCTCCCCCGGCACAGTCGCCGGTGGAGGGAGTGCCCGGTCCACGTACCCCGCCGCGTTCGCAGGAGCGGGACACGAAGTCGGACAGACCCGGCAAACAACGCGACGCGTTCTTCGACAACGCCAAGTACCTGGCCATCGTGCTCGTCGCGATGGGGCACTCCTGGGAGCCGCTGAAGGGCGACAGCCGGATCCTGGAGGCCGTGTACACCGTCGTGTACGCCTTCCACATGCCGGCGTTCGTCATCATCTCCGGCTTCTTCTCGCGCAGTTTCGACATGCGCCCGGACCGGCTCAAGCGGCTCCTCACCGGAGTGGTGGTGCCGTACGTCCTCTTCGAGACCGCGTACCCGCTGTTCAAGAATCTCGTCGTCGGCTCCCACGAGGAGATCAGCCTCCTCGACCCCTGGTATCTGACCTGGTTCCTGTGCGCCCTGTTCGTCTGGCGGCTGACGACGCCCATCTGGAAGCTGGTGCGCCGGCCGCTGCCGGTGGCCCTCGGCATCGCGATGCTGGCGTCGGTCACGCCGAGCATCGGTGACGACCTCGACCTCCAGCGTGTCCTGCAGTTCCTGCCGTACTTCGTGCTCGGCCTGTGCATGAAGCCCGAGCACTTCCGGCTGGTGCGCCGCCGCTCGGTGCGGATCGCCGCGGTGCCGGTGTTCGCGGCGGCGCTGCTGGTCGGCTGGTGGGCGGTGCCGCGCATGAACGCCGCGTGGTTCTACCACCGCGACTCCGCGCAGGAGCTGGGCGCCCCCTGGTGGTGCGGCCCGGTGACGACGCTCGCGATGATGGGCTGCTCGCTGCTGCTGACGGCCTGCTTCTTCTCCTGGGTGCCGGGCCGCAGGACGTGGTTCACGGCGCTCGGCGCTGGCACCCTCTACGGCTATCTGCTGCACGGCTTCCTGGTGAAGTTCGCCGACTACCGGGGCTGGTTCGACCACGCCTCGCTGCACCGCCCGCTCGGCGAGATCCTGGTGACCCTGCTCGCGGGCACCGCCGTAACCCTGTTGTGCACCCCGCCGGTGCAGCGTCTCTTCCGGTTCGCGATGGAGCCGCGGATGGAGTGGGCGTTCAAGCAGGACGCCGCCCAACTGGCCCGCGAGCGCCAGCAGAAGGAGCGCGTGCGGGCCGCCGTCTGACTAGTCCGTCGTGAGACCGAGGAGTGCGCGCATCCGTGCGTACTTCTCGGTCAGTCGTCTCCGGGTCGGCTCGTCCAGGACGGCCAGCCGCCCGGGGTCGGCGTTGTGCGCCAGGTCCGCCTCCTTCACCAGTCGCGCGCCCGGGGTGGCGAGGATCCGCCGCGCGTACGCCGTTGGCTCCTCCCCCGGCCGCTTGGTGAGGGCGTCCACGATGGCCTTGGTGCGCGGGGTCAGGGCGGCGGCCGCGAGCCACTCGCGGGTCAGCGCGTCGTCCTCGACGGAGTCGTGCAGCCAGGCCGCGGCGATCTGCTCCGCGTCGCCGCGGCGGGCGCGCACGCCCGCCGCGACGGCCGCGAGATGTTCGGCGTACGGCCGTCCCGCCTTGTCGGTCTGCCCCTCGTGGGCGGCCCGCGCGACGGCTTCGACCTCGGCGAGGGTGAGTGTCACGGATTTCTCGGTCACCCCTCGAGTCTGCACCGTACCCCACCCCACCCGCCGCCCGGGTTTCGCGGGGCGCGCTCAGCGGGTGACCGCGAACGCCTCGCGGCAGATCAGAAGCAGGGCCCGGTCGTCGTTGACGTCCTTGGCGACGGCCTCGATGAGGTGCCAGGCGGCGCCGTGGAAACCGCCGGCGACATAGCGGTCGGCCTCGCCGGTGAGCCGGTCGATGCCCTCGACGATGTCGCGGTCGGAGGTCTCCACCAGACCGTCGGTGAACAGCATCAGCACGTCCCCGGGCCGCAGCGAGCCCTTCACGGGGTCGAACTGGGCTCCGTCGTACACACCCAGCAGGGGACCCTCGGCCGCCTTCTCCTCCCAGCGCCCGCTGCCCGCGCTCAGCTGGAGCCCCGGCGGATGGCCCGCGGAGTACAGCTCGTAGTCCCCGGAGTCGAGGTCCAGGACCAGATGGATGGAGGTGGCGAAGCCCTCCTCCCAGTCCTGGCGCAGCAAATAGCCGTTGGCGGCCGGCAGGAAGGCGTGCGGGGGCAGGGAGCCGAGCAGGCCGCCGAAGGCGCCCGACAGCAGCAGGGCGCGCGAACCGGCGTCCATGCCCTTGCCGGACACGTCGGTGAGGACGACCTCCACGGTGCGGCCGCCGTTCGTCCGGGCTGCCACCACGAAGTCGCCCGAGAAGGACTGGCCGCCCGCCGGGCGCAGTGCCATCTCGTGGTGCCAGCCCTGCGGCAGCTTCGGCAGCTTGCTCTGCACCCGGATCCGCTCGCGCAGGTCGAACAGCATGGTGCCGCCGCGCCGCCAGGGCACGCCGACCCGGCTGCGGAACTGCGCGGTCAGCAGGCCGAAGAAGCCGCACGCGGCGACCACCAGGACCACGCCCGGGGTGACCCGCGACGGCCCCTCGGTGTACGGGCCGAGCCGCACCGACTCCACGATCAGCGCGGTGGCGCCCGCCGCGTACAGGCCGAGCAGGCTCGCCGGGCGCAGCAGCAGCCCGCCCGCGACGATCGGCAGCACCAGGGTGGCCGGGGAGCACCACACCGAGTCGGCCAGGGTCATGGCCGCGAGGACCGGGATCGCCAGCAGCAGACCGGCGAACGCGATCCAGTCGGAGCCGTCGCCGCGGAAGTAGTCCACCGCGCTTCTGCGCAGCCCGACACGGACCCGGTGCCACTGCATCCGCCACCGCGCCGTGAACGTCTCGGCCTTCGCGCGCCGCCCTCGTCCTGCTGCCATTAGTTCGGGACCCTATCCATCGCACCGGCCGCTTGGCACGGGAGGTCCCACTTGTCCCCCGTGCGGGGCCCGACTTCTCGGTTCGTCCTCACAGTGAACGGCACCGGCGGCCGTCGCGCCGCCGACCGGGAGAAATTCACTGGCTCGTCCCGCGATGCGCTGCTAGTCATGACTCATGGGCACTGACCGGGGAACCGAGCTGAGGGTGCTGCGCGAGTCCGAGTGGGACCGCTGGTACGACACCCTGTACCGCGCCTTCGGCGCCTCCGCCGCGCCGCCGGAGGAGCGCGAACTGGACAGGTCCCTCACCGAGTTCGACCGTTCCCTCGCGATGTGGGACGGGGACGAGGTCGTCGGCTCGGCGGGGGCCTTCAGCTTCCGGATGACCGTGCCGGGCGGGGCCGCGGTCCCGGCGGCCGGTGTGACGATGGTCTCCGTCGCGGCCACGCACCGGCGGCGCGGGGTGCTGACCTCGATGATGCGCCGCCAGCTGGACGACGTCCGGGCGCTGGGCGAGCCGCTGGCGGTGCTGACCGCGTCCGAGCCCGCGATCTACGGCCGCTTCGGGTTCGACGCCGCGACCTTCCGGGTCTCCGCCGAGATCGACACGAGCCGGGTGACGCTGTCGCTGCCGGCCGGCGCCGAGGAGGTCCGGCTGCGGTACGCGGCGCCCGCCGACGTCCTCGACGCCTGTGAGGCGGTGTACGCGGCGCTGGTGCCGTCGCGGCCCGGGATGCTGGTCCGGCGGCCCGGCTGGGAGCGGGCCGGGCTGCTCGACCCGGAGAGCGAGCGCGAGGGGGCGTCGGCGCTCCAGTGCGTGGTCGCCGAGCGGGACGGGGAGGTCACCGGGTACGCGCGGTTCCACACCAAGCTCGGGTGGGGCGAGCGCGGACACGACGGCACGGTGCGGCTGAAGGACGTGGCCGCGCTCGACCCCGTGACCGAGGCCGCGCTGTGGCGGTTCCTGTTCGGTGTCGACCTGATGACGACCCTGTCGGTGGGGGGACGGCCGGTCGACGACGGCTGGCAGTACCAGGTCTCCGACATCCGCCGCTGCCGGCTCCGGTCGCGGGACGACTGCTACGTCCGGCTGGTCGACGTCGGCGCGGCGCTGGCGGCCCGTACGTACCAGGCGCCGGTGGACGTCGTGCTGGAGGTCGAGGACTCCTTCTGCCCCTGGAACACGGGCCGTTGGCGGCTGACCGGGGACGCGAAGGGAGCGTCCTGCGAGCGCACCACGGACGCGCCCGAACTCTCCCTGTCGGTGCGGGAGTTGGGGGCGGTCTACCTGGGCGGGGTGAGCCTGCTGTCGCTGGCGGCGGCCGGGCGGGTCCGGGAGCTGCGGGCCGGGGCGCTGGCGGAGGCCTCGGTGGCGTTCGGCTCGGCGGTGGCCCCCTGGCTGCCGCACGGCTTCTAGTGTTCTGCGCCAGTAATCCGTTGGTAGATCTGTCTCGTCCCGGCGTTTGGGTTCCGGTCGACAACCAGGCGGGTTGATCGCCTGAGGCTCAGTGCGAACTACCTACGAACTTCCGGCGCAGGACACTAGGAGGCCTTCCGGGTCAGCGTCGCTGGCAGGTGGGGCACCAGAAGAGGTTGCGGGCGGCGAGGTCGGCGGTGCGGATCGCGTCGCCGCAGATGTGGCAGGGCCGGCTGGCCCTGCGGTAGACGTACACCTCGCCGCCGTGGTCGTCCACGCGGGGCGGGCGGCCCATGGCCTCCGGTGTGTGCTCGGCGCGGACGGTGTCGATCCGGTTCCTGCGCACCCCCTCGCGCATCAGCTCGACGAGGTCGCCCCAGATGGCGTGCCACTCGCCGGGGGTGATCTCCCTGCCGGTGCGGTACGGGTCGATGCCGTGCCGGAAGAGGACCTCGGCGCGGTAGACGTTGCCGACGCCGGCGACGATCTTCTGGTCCATGAGCAGCGCGGCGATCGTCGTACGGCTGCGGGTGATCCTCCGGTACGCCGTGGCCGGGTCGGCGTCCGTGCGCAGCGGGTCGGGGCCGAGGCGGGCGTGTATCGCCTGCTTCTCGGTGTCGGTGATCAGCGCACAGGTGGTGGGGCCGCGCAGGTCGACGTACGCGGTGTCGTTGGCGAGGCGGAGCCGGACGGTGTCGGTGGGCGGGGGCGCGGGCACCGGCCCGAAGCCGACCTTGCCGAAGAGGCCGAGGTGGATGTGGACCCACTCGTCGTCCCGGAAGCGGAGGAAGAGGTGCTTGCCGTGGGCCTCGGTGGCCGTCAGCTCGGCGCGGTCGAGGAGGGCCGCGGCGTCGGAGAACTTGCCCTGCGGGCTGCTGACACGGGGGGCCGTGCCGCGGAAGCGCTCGGCGTAATCCTGGGCCAGCCGGTGAATCGTGTGCCCTTCCGGCAAGGCTGAGCTGTCCTTTCCTGTTTTCCCACCCGGCCGCCCGCCTCGCTCGGCGGACGACCGGATGGGCGGGCTCGCTACTGCTGCGGGTGGTGGGCCGGGATCGGGGGGAGGTCGCCCGTCGCCTCGTACGCGGAGAGCATGTCGATGCGGCGGATATGACGCTCGTCACCGGAGAACGGCGTGTCGAGGAACACCTCGACGAACTTCGTCGCCTCCGCCGTGCTGTGCATGCGCGCACCCACGGCCACCACGTTGGCGTTGTTGTGCTGCCGGCCGAGGGACGCCGTCTCCTCGCTCCAGGCGAGCGCGGCCCGCACGCCCTTCACCTTGTTCGCGGCGATCTGCTCCCCGTTGCCGGAGCCGCCGATCACGATGCCGAGGGCGTCGGCGTCCGCGGCCGTCCGCTCCGCGGCGCGGAGGCAGAAGGGCGGGTAGTCGTCCTGGGCGTCGAAGATGTGCGGCCCGCAGTCGACGGGCTCGTGGCCCGCCTCCTTGAGCCACTCGACGAGGTGGTTCTTGAGTTCGTAGCCCGCATGGTCGGAGCCGAGGTACACGCGCATGGAACGAGTGTGACACGCCCGTTTCAGGGCAGCAGCCCCGGGTGGCGGCGCCCCAGGCGCCATGGAATTGCTGCCGGAATTGTGAGCCAGACCATAGAACCTCAAGGAAACCTCAAGTAACAATCCGGATTCAGAGGTTCCCGAATTCGTTCGCCTCGGATTCACTGGACCAGCTCGTACACCGCTCGTACGAACCCCCGTGTCCCGCCCCACAACGGCGCTCCCCGCTCTTACGGGAACCGCTCCACCGGCGCAAAGGAAATCCGTCCATGACCCCTGGTTCCGGACTTCAAGCAGGCCTCAAGAACCGCCACCTCACGATGATCGCCATCGGTGGTGTGATCGGTGCCGGACTCTTCGTCGGCTCCAGCTCCGGCATCGCCACGGCGGGCCCGGGCATTCTGCTGTCCTACGCCCTCGTCGGCACCCTCGTCGTCCTCGTGATGCGGATGCTCGGCGAGATGTCCGCCGCCAACCCGACCTCCGGCTCCTTCTCCGCGCATGCCGACCGGGCGCTCGGCCGCTGGGCCGGCTTCTCCATCGGCTGGCTCTACTGGTTCTTCTGGGTCGTCGTGCTCGCCGTGGAGGCGACCGCCGGCGCCAAGATCCTGGCGGGCTGGGTCCCGGCCGTACCGCAGTGGGGCTGGGCCCTCATCGTCATGACCGTGCTGACCGCGACGAACCTGGTCTCGGTGGGCTCCTACGGCGAGTTCGAGTTCTGGTTCGCCGGCATCAAGGTCGTGGCCATCGGCGCGTTCATCGTCATCGGCCTCCTCGCCGTGTTCGGCGTCCTGCCGGGCGTGCACGCGGACAAGGCGTCCTTCGGCAACCTCACGCACCACGGCGGCTTCCTGCCGCACGGCCCCGGCTCGATCCTCACCGGTGTGCTGCTGGTCGTCTTCTCCTTCATGGGCAGCGAGATCGCCACCCTGGCGGCCGGCGAGTCGGAGGACCCGCAGCGGGCCGTCACCAAGTCCACGAACAGCATCATCTGGCGTATCGGCGTCTTCTACCTCGGCTCGATCCTCATCGTGGTCTCGCTGGTGCCGTGGAACGACCCGACCATCCAGTCGCAGGGCTCGTACGTCGCCGCACTGAACTCCCTCGGGATCGCACACGCCGGCGAGATCATGAACGTCATCGTGCTGACGTCGGTGCTGTCCTGCCTCAACTCCGGCCTCTACACGGCCTCCCGGATGGCCTTCTCGCTCGGCCAGCGCGGTGACGCCCCGAAGGCGTTCGCCCGCACCACCTCCCGGGGTGTGCCGATGGCGGCGATCCTGTCCTCGGTCGTCTTCGGCTTCCTGGCGGTCTTCTTCAACTACAAGTACCCGGACACCGTCTTCCTCTTCCTGCTCAACTCCAGCGGTGCGGTGGCCCTGTTCGTGTGGCTGGCCATCTGCTTCTCGCAGCTGCGGATGCGCCGGATCATCCAGCGTGAGGCGCCGGAGAAGCTCGTCGTGAAGATGTGGCTGTACCCGTACCTGACCTGGGCCACGGCCGCGCTGATCGTGTTCGTCCTGGGCTACATGCTGACCGACACCAAGGGACCGAGCAGCGGCTTCAAGACCGTGATCCTGTCGGTGGCCGTGGCCGTGACCGTGGTGGTGATCGCCTTCGTGAAGCAGGCGGTCCAGTCCCGCCGCGGCACGGCGGCCCCCGCCGTCGAGGAGACCGAGAAGGTCACCATCGGCTGACACCGCCCGTCCGTCCAGGTGTTCCTCTCCCGGTCCCAGTAGCGCGCGGTCACCGCCAGCCGGAACTGGGCCGACGGGCCCGCCGCCGACTCCCGGTAC
>NZ_JBSGDB010000003.1:0-62846 GCF_053602155.1 Streptomyces sp. NPDC004561 | reverse complement strand
CTCGACAGATGTATCGGTCGGCGAAACTCCCCGATCATCCCCGTCGATCTTGCTGCCGCACCGGGAAACTCCAAGATCCCCGACAGAGTCAAGCTGAGAGGCCCCGTTGTGTTCCGGCCAGTTTTGTGTCCTGCGGTTTCTGGGTGCGCGTGATGCGTGACAGGGTGACACTTGTTGACTGCTGTTTCGGAAGGGCGATTATGTGACGGCGCCGCTGCGGCTGGCTCGGATGCACCGTGTTCTCATCGGCGTGGTCGTGACCGGCGCCGTGATCATCGCTGGTATCGGCTTCACTGGCTCGTACGCGGCCGTCCGCGAGTTGGCGGTCAAGAAGGGCTTCGGAAGCTTCTCCTACGTCTTCCCGATCGGCATCGACGCCGGCATCTGTGTCCTCCTGGCCCTGGACCTCCTGCTGACCTGGATCCGTATCCCGTTCCCCCTGCTGCGGCAGACGGCCTGGCTGTTGACGGCCGCCACCATCGCGTTCAACGGAGCCGCCGCCTGGCCTGACCCGCTCGGCGTCGGCATGCACGCGGTGATCCCGGTGCTGTTTGTCGTGGCTGTGGAGGCGGCCCGGCACGCGATCGGCCGGATCGCCGACATCACCGCTGATAAGCACATGGAGGGCGTCCGCCTGACCCGCTGGCTCCTCTCGCCGGTCCCCACGTTCCTGCTGTGGCGCCGCATGAAGCTGTGGGAGTTGCGCTCCTATGACCAGGTCATCAAGCTCGAGCAGGAACGACTCGTCTACCAGGCCAGCCTCCGCTCCCGCTTTGGCCGTGCCTGGCGGCGCAAGGCCCCGGTGGAGTCGCTGATGCCGCTCCGACTGGCCCGCTACGGCCTGCCCTTGGCCGAGACCGCCCTGGCCGGGCTGGCCGCCGCGGGTATTGACGAGCCGCCGATCCAGTTCACCGTCGAGCCCACCCCGGTTCCGGCGCAGCGGCCAAGCCCCGAACTCGAGGATGGCGTCGACCAGGAGAAGGAACTGGTGCAGGCGCGCCGCGCGCAGCACCAACCGGTGGCGCAGCCTCCAACCGCAAACCCCGAGCGGCCGCACGAGCTGGCGGACGAAGGGAACGACCAACACCTCGCAAACGCCTATCAGGATTGGATGGCCGCCTTCGGAGTCGAACCCACGAGCGCGCAGTTCGCTTTGTGGCTCCAGGACCAGTACGGCATCGCCACCGCGGCCGGCGGGCCACTATCGGACCAGCAACTCGAACCCCTGCTGCGACTCCTCAAGCAGCGCCGGCCATCGGCTGAGAACGGGACCGAACCCCAAGCTCCGTACGACGCGGACGATGGATGGGGTGACTACTTCTACAACGCCTGGCTCGCATACGCGCAGGAACACGGGTCCTACCCCGATGCCGCCGCACTCGCGGCGTACGTCTACGAGCGGGACCAGATCACCGGCGGCAACGGCCAGCCCATCACCGGCGCAGATCTGGAGGGCTTCGTCTCGGCCTTCGGGCAGCGGGAGTTCGACGAGAGCGAGCCGCCCGTCGGCGAGGAAGCCACCGAGCCCGCCGCGCAAGCGCCCTCCGGCGAGTCGAGCGAGGACCAACCTGAAGGGGCACTGGCCGGCGCGGGCGCACAGCCTGCCAAGGAGCAGCGCAGTCCCAGGGTGAGCGCCGCCATTGATGACCCGCCGGGCGAGGGCGGCGCGAGGGGGGTGCCCACCGCGCTGACCACCGTCGACCGCTACTACCTCGCCTGGATCGAGTACCACACCGAGCACGGCGAGGAACCCAGAGCCGAGCAGCTGTCCGCCTACCTTGCGAGCGAGAAGGGCATGACCGGCCGCGGAGGAAAACCGGTCAGCCCGTCCACCCTGCGCCGCTACCTCTTGCCGTTCCGTGTCTACAACGTCTGGGCGGAACACCGGGTACGCAACGAAACCCCCTCGCTCGACAGGATTGCGCAGGAGTGCGCATCCCGCGGGATCACCGCGCAGCACAACAAGCCCCTCACTCCCGACTCCATTGCCGAGCAGGCCGTCGACTTCGAGCGGCGCTGGCAGGCACTGACCCGCCACCACGCGCAGCCACAGCAGTGACAAGCCGCCCCACGCTCGTCCCTGCGCACCAGTGATCCAGCCACCGTCACGGCAGCGCAATCGAGAAACCGCAGGTCAACCCACCATTGCGCAGACTGACTGCCCATTGCGCTGCCAGTGCGCACAGCGGTCTCCCTCACTGAAGCTGCGTCATCTTGAAGTAGCTGGTCAGGGAGTTGGCGCGTCTTCGTTTCGGGGTACTCGCACCGGTCGGCGGCCGATGACCATGGCGTAGATCATCGGGAAGGTCCGGTTCCGGTGGAATGCCGGGTTCGGCTGCGTCCGCGATCTGCCCCCGCCTACGATCCGTCAGCAGATCGACACGCTATGGGAGCGCGGGAGGATACAGGATGCAGTAGCGGCAGTGGATCACCGCTCGCCGGAGCGAACTGGGCGCCCTCGCCGAGCAGTTGACCAAGCAGCTTCAGGAGGTCCAGGTCGCGCGGAACGAACTGACGGTCGCGGAGCGGGCGTTGAACCGCCTGGCCGAGCAGGCCTAGGCAGACGCCGAGGCGGCCGAATCCGCCGCTCCGGTGTCGGCGCAAGTGGCCGGGCAGGCGGTCCTGCTCATGCCGTACCCCCAACGGCACACCGCCGCCACGGCCGCCGGGCGTGCGGAAGGTGACCGGTTGGATCACCCGCAACCCGGACCGCGTGAGCGACGATGACCGGCAGAAACTCAAGGCGATCCTGGCCCGTTGCCCCGAGCTGGAGGCCCCGACCGGGCACGTCCGGTCCTTCGCGCGATGATGGCCATCCGCAGCGCGGACCGGCTCAGGGAGTGGATCGCCGCCGCTCGCGCGGACGAGCGCCACGGTCTTCGTGCCTTCGCCAACGGACTCATGGCCGATCTCGACGCGGTCGTCCTCGGGTTGAGTACAGAGTGGAGCTCGGGCTGTAGCGAGGGCAGAGTGACATCAAGCTGCTGAAGCGGCAGATGGCGGGCCGTGCCGGCCACCCCTTGCTCCGCAAGCGAGTCCTGCTCGTGGCAGCCGACCGCCGACAACACAGAGTCACGACCACGGCGGCCTCATGATCGGTTTCACGGAAATCTTGGCAGAGCCACGGTTCACCCGCCGCCGACAGACCTTGCAATTGCGAGCACCGCCCGCCGCGCGGTCGACCCGAACTCCGCCAGAACTGCCCGCCGCTGCTCCGGCGCGTGCTCCCCGCACAGCCAATCCGCCCACACCGGGGCCGGATACCGCTCGGGCTGATCCCCGTGCAGCCGCTTCGCCACACGCTCCAGGGCTTCCGCGTACGCCTGTGCCTCTATCGTCCGGTGGTGGTAGGTGATGCACGTCTGCAGTCGATGCTGCGCCATGGTGTCCAGCAGCGAGGCCTGAAGCGCCCCCAGCCGCTGCCCGCGCACCTCCTCCTCGTGGCGCTCCTCGCTCATCAGCCGCCTCGGCGTCACGAGCGGGTCCCGTACCTCCATCACGATGATCTGGTACCGGGCCAGCAGCTCCCGCGAGACCGCCGACGCCAACGACAGCTTGTACAGCACCGGCCCGAACACGCTCTCGTCATCCATGGGCGCCGCCATCTCCTCCGGCAGCGGATCCCGCACCCCCTCGGCAACCTCCCAACGCGCCGGCCGCTCCTGCCAGATCCACGGAGTCCCCGTCAGATACAGCCGCCGCGCCGCGGGGATGACGTCCTGGTGGTGAGTGTCCGCCCAGGCCTTGCCCATGCTGCCCGACCTCCGGTGCACCTCGTCGACCACCGCCAGGTCCACCGGCGCTAGCTGCTGCCCGTACGCGCCCTCGAAGGCCTCCTCCAGCACACCTAGGGACGCGTATGTCGCGTAGATGGTCGTCGGCCGGTCCCGTGTGACAGCGCCACGTCCGCAGGCCGGGGAATCCGGGCCTGCGGACGCTACGGGTGCGACCCGCGCAGCGCCTGGTCCAGGCGGACCGCCAGCTCCTGCGCCACAGCTGCGACGTTGAGGCGCAGACTTTCGGTGCTCAGCGCCTCGTTGGCGTCGGTGCGCAGGGGCTGGTCGTTCATCATCCCGTCGAACGTGGCGCCGGGCCCGCGGTGCGCCGCCCCGACGGTGCCGCGGGTGAGCAGCATCGCGGGGTCGATCCCTGCGACCGGGACGGTCTTTTCCGGCATGGGAACGGGAATGGCCAGCAGGTGCTCGAGGAGCACGGCGATTCGCGTGGCGAGGTAGTCCGGATCGAAGATGGCCAGGGAGACGGTGTCGATCTTCGGCAGTGGTTCCCAGGCGCTGCGCTGACCGTTGCGCAGTACCGCGAGCCCGGTGGTCCCGCTGCTGCCGGGGGCGCGCACGAAGGCGACGGCGCTGTCGGCCGAGGACCCTCCGTGGACCTCTTCGGCTTGGGTGAACAGGCCCTGGCTGCGTCCGAGTTGCACCAGGTCGTCTCTGACTGTCTGCTGTCGTACCGCCTGCAGGCGCGCGTCGGTGCCGACGGGGGCGAGGTGCACCTCGAGCGTGGGCGGCTCAGTGCTGTAGGCCCCGTACAGGTTGGCCCGCCAGCGCAGGTCGGGAGCCTTGACGAGGACGGACCAGTCCGGCGCCGCGTCGCTGTTCGGCTGCGGCGTGGCGCCCGGTGTCGCCGATCCGGCCGGCGCGACGGCAGCCGGCAGGGCGGTGATCACGCCCAGGGCGAAGGCGGCGGCGTTGCGGGCCGCCCGGGGCTGGGAGCCCGCGTCGTCGCTGGCGGTCTTGGTGCCGTCCGCGCGGTCGCTGATCCCCCGGACCACGAGGACGTCGACACCGGCGTGGTGCGCTGCACGGGCGACGCCTGCCGCCTCCATCTCGATGGCGGCCGCGTCGTTGTAGGCGGTCCTCAGCAGCTCGGACAGGGCGGAGTCGGCGGTGTCCTTGACCTGGTCCCCGGAGGCGATCGGCTTGAAGTGCACCGTCGGTTCCGGGTCTTCGCCGCCGGGCAGCAGGGTGCGCCACGTGGATTGTGTGTCGGCGTAGCGGGCGATCTGCTGCAGGCGGTAGGACCCGTCCCAGACCTCCGGGCGCGCGTTGAACCCCGCCGAGGTGTCTTTTCCGCCCTGGTAGTTCATCACCTTGGTGGCGGCGATCACGTCGCCGAGCGCGATGTGGTCCTTGAGTGCGCCGGCGACGCCGACGAAGAACACCGCGGTGGGGTCCGCCCAAGTGATCACACGGTCCGCGACGAGCGCGGCCTGCGCGTTGCCGGGCCCGGTGCACGCCAGGCAGACGCTGAAGCCGGTACCGGGGAGCGGGGCCTCCTCGACGATCGTGCCCCCGGGCAGGTCGCGGCGTTGGGCACCCGGGAGGTGCGCGAGGACCGCGGCCGCCTCCAGAGGCAGGGCCGTCAGGACGACGATCCGGTTCGTTGCCACCGTGCTTCCTTCGCTGTCTTGTGGAGGACTCGGGCCCGCGCCTGCGCACCCGCTACTGTGCGTTGCCGTCGACCGCGTCCGGCTCCTCGTCGTCGCGTGACTGTTCGGCGGGGGCGGAGAGCCGCTTGTCGTGGGCGGCCGGAGGTTCCTGTCGTAGGTGCTGCCAGGACTTCTGGTCGTCGGAGATGATCGCGTCGAGCTCGTCCAGGTACGCGGTGGTCGCGGCCGTATCGACGGGCTGTCCGGCGGCCACGGCCGCCCGGAAGTCCACGTGCCGCGAGAGCGCCTCCAGTCGACGCACCGTTGCCGTGCGAAGTACCCACAACCGCCGGTGCGAGAAGAATGCCTCCGCGGCGGCCAGGACGGTGATCAGCGCGCCGAGGACCAGCGCGATGTTGAGCATCCGGGTCCGCGTCTCCTCCGAGGTGCGCAGGCCCAGCAGCACCGTGACGGTCGCGGACAGCGTCACGGTGGCCAGCTGCAGCCCGAAGGCCTTGCGCTTGTCCCGTTTCCTGCGGCGCGCGAACGCCTCGAGCTGCCGGTCGACCTCGTCGCGCACGAACTGCCACCCGGCGTCCACCCCGGCCCCCGGCGCCCCCTGGGCCGCCGGCCGACCCGTCGATCCGCGCTTCACCCGGTTCCCTCCCGTTCGCGCCCCGCGAGGCGCACCTCGTCCGTGCCGTCGTGCACAACCCCAGCCTGCGCGCCATCCTACCAACGTCCGATACATCCATGTCCAGAATAACTGGACATGGATGCGGTAGCCTGGTCGGGTGACTTCGACCGCCGATCAGCTGCAGGCCCTGCTGGGCGACACGGCCTTCCGTGCCCTTGAATCGCTTGCCCGTTCGAACGCGCCGGTGAGCGGGCGGGCGCTGGCGCGCGCGCTCGATATCGCCCCTACGACCGCGACGTCGACGCTCGCGACGCTCAAGAAGGCGGGCTTCGTGACATCGACCGTCGAGGGCCGCTCCACGTTGTGGCGTGTGGACCTGACCAACCCGAGGGTGC
Organism: Streptomyces sp. NPDC004561; assembly: GCF_053602155.1. Lineage (NCBI taxonomy): Bacteria > Bacillati > Actinomycetota > Actinomycetes > Kitasatosporales > Streptomycetaceae > Streptomyces > Streptomyces sp. NPDC004561. The sequence continues at coordinate 56,428 of NZ_JBSGDB010000003.1, read as the reverse complement.
GCGAGTGGCTCTACGAGTCCGCGGGCCTGACCGCGGGCGGCGAGGAGAGCGTTGCGCGCCCGCGGATGACGGCGGTGGTGTTCACCGCGCTCCAGGACGAGTACGAGGCGGTCGCGGCGCACCTGCCCGCGCGACGGACCAGTCGGGTGCGCACGACGCGTTTCGAGGTCGGCGCGTTCGCGGGCGACCACATCGACTGGACCGTGTACGTGGCGGAGGTCGGCGAGGGCAACACGCGCACGGCCGCGGAGTTCGCCTCGGCCACCGCAGCGCTGGATCCCCAGCTGGTGTTCTTCGTCGGCGTCGCGGGCTCGGTCAAACCGGAGGATCTGGTCCGCGGCGACGTGGTGGTTGCTGACCGGGTCTACGACATGCACCGGGGCAAGGACGTGTGGGACGAGGTCAAGGGGTCGATCCACCTGGCGCGTCTCGTGTCCTTCCCCGCCGCCAACAGACTCGTGCACTTGGCGAGGCACGTGCGCAGGGGTGAGTGGACGGATGGGCTCCCTGGCGATGGCGTGAACGCGCGGGGGGTCAAGCCGCGGGTGGAGATCAAGGCGATCGCCGCCGGGCAGGTCGTCCACGCCGATGCCCGTTCGGCGCTGATGGAGAAGGTCCGCCGCGACATCAACGATGCCGCGGCGGTCGACATGGAGTCGTTCGGACTCTACGAGACCTCCCACATGACGGAGGTGGCCGCCCTTGCCGTACGCGGGATCTCTGACAGCGTCGACGACAAGGCAGCGGGGGCGGACCGGAAGTGGCAGCCCCTGGCATCGGGGCACGCCGCTGCGTTCGCGTTCGCGCTGCTGCGCCAGGCCGAGCCGGAGGACCTGCCGCCGGGCGGGAGCGCTCCGGCGGGCACCGGGGCCCCGGCCGCCGCCCCCTCCGCGGTCGAGTCGCTGCTGCGTGTGGGACCGCACGTGGCGCTGGCCTACCAGTGGGCTGTGCCGCTGGTGGGGGCGCGCGCCACCGTGGTCGTCGAGGAGTTGGCGAATCTGGGCGGGCAGCCGGGGACATGGCTGAGCCGGTTCAAGCGGCGGCCACCGCAGCACTTCCGCGACGACGACGGCGGCCCACTGTGGGTCTTGGTCGCCGAGTTCGCCCATTCCCACGACCACGCGACGGCCTCGTGGCTCTTCGAGCAGGCGGCGCGGCGATCGCCCGACGGCCTGCTGTCCGCGTACCTGTATGGAAGGGCCGCGGGCTGCGCCCTCCAGGCCGAGGACCCGGACAAAGCCGGGGAACTTTTCGCGCTCGCTGAGGAGGCCGCTCCCGCGGGCCGACCGTTGTGGGAGCTGTACCGTGCGCTGTCCTCCGGCGCCGCCGCGGTCGCTCCCAGGCTCTTGGCGGTGGCCGGGGCGCTGGAGCTGCCGCTGCCGAAGCCGGCCGTGGTGGGCCTGGGGGGAGCCGCCGAGACGCTGCCGGTCGGCGATGACGAGTTCGTCGAGTTCGTCGCGGACTTCGCGGAACGCTACCCGGCCTTCTTGGAGTCGGTGAGGCTGAACGCCGCCCTGACGGCAACCGTTGCGCTGTATCAGACCCCTGGTCAGATCGACGCGGCATTGATCCTGGCGGAGAGCCTCAACGAGGCCTTCGCGCCGTATCGTCCCGGCTCCGCTGGAATGTCGGCGTTGGCGGCCCTGCGCGGACCGCGCTCGTCGGCGATCGCCATGGAGCTGGCGCGGACACTCGTCGTGAAGGCCGCTGACCAGGTCAGCCGCGTCTCCGGCTTCGACAGGGACGCCGCGCTTAGCCGCGCGGAGGGACTCGCCCTCGCGGCCCGCGGCCGCCGGCTGGACTGGAACGGCCCCACGGCCGAGGCCCTCACCCTCGCAGCTCAGGCGCGCGCGCTGACAGGCGATGACCGAGGCGCGTTGGCGATGCTGCTGCCACCCCCCGCAGGCACGGCCGAACCGACTGAGGCCACCTCCGGGCCCGTGGTACTCGTCGCCGCCGGTCTGGCCGCGCAGACCGGAACGGTCGATCTGGCTCTCGAACTCTCCGCGCGGATCGAGGACCCCGTCGAGCGGCGCCTCATGACCGCGCTCGCGCTCGCCCAGCGCGAGGACTCCCGCCGCGAAGCCGCCGCAGAGTTCCGCGCCGTCCTCGGCGAGATCGCGCCCCAGACCGGCACAGACCAGCAACTGCGGGCCCTGCTCGGTCTGTCACTGGTCGACGCACTCGATGAGACCGAACTGTCGCAACTCGAGGCGTTCGACACCGAAATCGCGGACCTCACCCGCGCCCAATCCCTGCTGAGGGTCGGAGACGTCGCCCAGGCTCAGATCCTGGCCCGCCGCTACCCCGACTCCGAGCGCGCCCTGCAGATCCGCGGCACCTGCCTCCTGCGCCAGGGCGACATCGCCGGCGCGGTCGGCGCCCTGGAGCGGTTCGCCGAGCAGCACAACCACGACGAACGGCACCGCCTCAGCGCGGCCCTTCTGGCTCACACGCACGGAATGCTGGACGACGCCGAGCGCCTGGCCACACGCTTGACGTCGAGCGACGACGCTTTCCGCCGCCGGACTGCCCGCGAGATCCTCCTCGACACCGCGGCACGTCGAGAAGCATGGACCGAGGTACTGGCGGAGACACGACGCCTCTTGGCCGACGACGAGATCGCCGAGGCGGACCCGAACCATGAGGCCAGCCGGATCAACTACCGGTGGGCAAGCGTCCACGCCCTGCATCAGCTGCGCCGGATGGACGAGGCCTACCAGGTCATCAGGTCTGATCCCAGGCTGAAACCCACGAACCGCAACCAGGCCCGGCTTCTTGCCTCCGTGCTGCGCACTATCGCGCCCTCGATCACGCAGGCTGACACCGACATCACGCAGGAAGAAGTCCTGTCCGCTGCCACGGAAGCCGCTCAGGCGTTCCCTGACGACGAGGAACTGGTCGCCACCGCGGTCATGACCGGCTTCGCGATGCCCGCCGCCTCGGACAACAACTACCGGCTGATGGCCAAGGCGCGCGACCTGCATCAGGCGTTTTTCGAGCGCTTCCCCGACAGCAACCTTATCGAGCAAGTGCCGGTCGACGACACACTGGACGGGCTGAAGACCTTCTTGCGCACCCGTATCGCGCCGACCGCGGATGCTGCGGCCCAGATGGAGAGCGATGCTGCCGCAGGACAGCTTCCGATCAGTGTTGTCGCCGGTGCGTTCGGCCACAGCTACGCCGACGCCCTGATTCGGAACATCGTCCGCTGCTACGTCGTCCGCGCCCGCGAGGTGGGCATCAGCTCCCAGGAGATCGACGCCGCGCGACAGGCGCGAAACGCGACGGTCGTCGTGGATACCTCAGCCCTGTTCCTGTCCCCGACCGTGCTCGGTGATGCCACGCAACTGCGGGAGCACTTCGAGCAGCTCCTCGTCACCGCGGCGCAGCGCGACGACATTCTGCAGGCGCGTTCCTCGCTGTCGGTGCGGAGCTCCGGATGGCTCGGCTGGGACTCGTACACCCAACGCCCGGTCTTCACGGAGTACTCGGAAAAGGTCACCCAGCGCTGGGCGGACCGGGCCGCAACACTCGCCGCCGCGCTCGGCGGCTGCGACGTCGTCCCTGTCGACCCGCCCTCCGACCACGAGGACGCCCGGCATCGGGTCTGGAGTTCGCCCATCCGGCTCGCTCGTGAACGCGGTGTGAGCCTGGTTGCGGACGACGCCGTGCTGCGAGCTGTGGCCCGCAGCGAGGGAGTCCCCGCGTTCGGCAGCCTGCAACTCCTCGAAGCCCTTGTCCAGGACGGAGCCCTTCCTACTGACGCGATCAGGCAAGCGCATCGCCGCCTGATGGAGCTCCCAGCAGCCGAATTGCCGGTGCTGGACCAACTGCACCAGATCGCCCGCGAGGATGACTGGAAGCCCAGCAGCTACGCCGCCTTCCTTCTCACGCGCGCTTCGACCTGGCAACCGGTCGCGAGCGGATGGTTCAAGTACAAGAAGGTAATCGAGGACCTGCCTGGGAAGGATCCTGAGCTGGCCGCGGAATGGTGCTTGGCTGCTCTGAGCGGCCTGCGCCAGGTAACCGCAGCCGAGACGCTACCGACTCTCGCCGGCGCTCTCATCGCCTGGACCCTGTTTGAAACGCATGGTGGAACGGCTCTGCCCCGTCTGCTCGAAAACGCCCAACGCATGGTCAGACACTCCGTCCCTCAGGCAGACCTCCTCGAGGAGGTGGTACGACAGCTGGTGATGACCGGACGACGCATCGCCCCTGCGGAGCTGGTCGGCTCCATCGTCGTGCCGCTGCTGTCGGGGCTGGAGAACGAGGAGCGCGTCCGTGCACTGAAGCTGTTCTTCACTATGCCGTGAAGCACGTGGCCCGGTGAACCGCTCCGGGCCACACGGCGCCCGCCGCACCCCCGTCCGCGCCGCCCTTGGCGTCTTCGCGAGAGATAGACGGCAGCGCCCGGGCCAGCACGTCCTGCTCGACCCCGCACAGTGCAGCCAGCATCCGCCGGCCGCCCTCGCTGAGCACCAGCTCCGCATCAGCCGGCGTTGGTGTCTGCGTAAACGGTGCTGGAGGGGGTTCCTCCCCTGGTGGGGGAGTGGCGGACGAATCGGACACCCGGCGGCGCGCGGCCCCCCAGACGCCGCCATACCGGCCACCTTCACCGCGAGCACACCGCCGTCGGCGAGGCGGCGAACACGGCCACCCGCTGTGCCACCGACGAGCCCTCCTGCACATCCATGGCGACAGACAGGGGATGGGACTCGCGCAGAACATCACTGCATGGGCCCTGGCGAGTACCGGGCGAGGCATCGTGCTGTACCAGATCCACGGGCCGGTCCTCGTCACCGGGCTCGCCCACGACGGGGGAATGGCCGCCCTGGACGGTGGCCTGGCTCCAGCACGCGCACGCGGTTGCGCAGACCGTACGCGAAACACTGGGGGAGTGGCACACCTGGCCGCCCGCGTCCAACGAGGCGGCCCTGAGCGAACTGCTCGCCTATGCGGCCCGTGACGTGGCCCAGCCGGTAGCGCGCGCTGCGGATCCTGCGCACGTGCCGTCACAGGGCCTTGCGCATGGTCGCACCCTGGCCATGGAGGAGTTCGTTGATCAGCTGTTCTGTCTCCGGTTCCAGGGATGCATCCAGTGCCCTGTTGATCTGTTGGACGCGGGCGATGGCGGTGTGCAGGCCGGAGCGGTTCTGGGCGGCGTGCTCTACCCTCATCCACGCCCTGTAGAGCAACTCGGAACTGTCGTCGACGTCGAGGCCGGTTGCGATGGCCTGCCGTGCTGCGCTGAGGTTGTGGTGGGGGCCCGCCGGGATGCGGTAGGTGGCGACCGTGTGTGCGACGTCGATGATCCTGGTGATCATCTCTTGTTGGAAGGGTTCGGCCCAGGGTAGCGGCCTGGAGCCGAACGGCCGTCCTCGCACCAGGCCGAGGGCTTTCTCCAGGTCTTGGAGGCCGGCCGGCCCCTGGGGCAGTGCGCGCTCGGCGATCTGGAGGAACTTCGTCCAGTCGCACCGCACGGCGGGGGAGAGGCGGTAGGGGTCGTCGCCGGTGCGGCGGCGTGGCACGTACGCGTTGCCGGCCGGGTCGTTGCCCCATGCGCTGCGCAGGCCCCGCAGGCGGGCGTTGAGGGTGCTCGCCTCCCAGGGGGTGAGCGGGTCCATGTCGGAGCACAGCGCATCGGCGCTGCGATTAGGACGGAAGTACATCAACGCGGCGAGCTGGGCGATGCGTGGACCGTGCCCTGAACTGGCCACGCCATCCACCTCGACCGGTCCCAGGACGCGGATCTCCGGTGCATGCAGGTCGTGTGCGTCGCCGGCCGCCGTGCCCCCGGCGCCGTGCGCTCCTGGGACCAAAGAGGCCGGAACTTCTGCTTCTTCGGTCTCTGGCGGGTCGGCGGCGAGGTCCTCTCCGGGATCCTCCTGCCCGGGATGTGACGCGGCAGGCAGCAGGCGCAGGCCGCTTGGATCGGCGGAGGCGGCCAGCAGGGCGGGGAACACCTCGCTGTCGGTCACGTCCCCCGTCACCGGCGCCGCCGCGGGCGCCTGGCTGCCGCTGTCCGAGTCGGCAGCGGGGTCGAGGCCGTCGAAGGCCTCCGCCATGGCGAGGTCGGATTGCCGTCCGGGGCCTGGCTCGTCGGGAACCTCCTGCCACGGTCCCTGGGCCGGTTCGGCCGGTTGCCCGGAGAGGGCGAGTGCCGTGGTGATCTGCTCGTAGGCGGCGTGTTCCAGGCGCTGCACGGTGATGTCGGTACCGATGGAGTCGAGGCGCTGCGGCGTACTGAGGGATGCGTTGAGGATTTCCGCTTCGGGGAAGTACGCCCCGGCGGAGCTGGCCGGGGCGATGAACGTGACCGGCACGCCGCCGGCCCTTGCGATCACGTCGGCGAACTGCCAGGCCGTGTCGGCGTCCAGGGTGGCCGCGCACAGCAGCAGATAGGGCTGGTTGCTGGCATCGGGCATCTGGTGGGCTTCCAGTAGCCGCTCGGTCAGGTCCCTAAGCGCATGGGCGGGCTGCCGCATGTGTGCGATCCGGCAGGTCGGCAGCAGCTGCGGCAGGTCCTCGCCGAAGCCGACGGTGACCACTTCGACCTCACTCGCCCACGGGCTCATCCCCAGCTCCAGGGCCAGCGATGTGCATACCTCCGTGATGTGCAGCGGATCGCCGTCCAGCAGCACGGCGGGCGTTTGCGCGAGGTTGAGCAGCACGAGTTCACCCAAGGCGGTGCTGCCCATGGTGACCAGGCCCGGATACGGGGCCGGCATCTCGCGTGTTTCGTCCTCGTCCAGAAGGTCGGCGTCGGCGGCCAGGCGCCACCATCCGGCCTGCCCTGTCGTGAACGGCGCCCGGGGCTCCTGGCTGCGGTCCTGCGGCAGGACCTCCAGCGAGCGGGCCCCGATCCGCGCGGCCCGCAGCACGGGCGCCTCTTCACCATCCTGGTCGGCCAGGTGCGCGAGGGTGTGCAGCGCCAGGTGCAGGCGGGCGGCACCAGCCGGTTCGGCGGCCGCTGCGAGCTTTGCCTCCGCGGGGGAGGTCTGCGGAGCGATGGCGATGGTCTCGCCGGGCTTGCGGCGGCGGCGCTGCAGCAGCCTGCGTACGGCGAGCGCCCCGGTGACCGCGGCCGCCAGCAGTGCGCCGGCGCCCAGGACCGTGCGCAGCTGCAGCGGGCTGCTCGCCGACGACGTCGGCGCCTGGGAGCCGGTTGCAGCGGGGGAGGAGCCGGGTGCGGACGCGGCGGCCGACGCCGGTGCGGAGGCGCTGGCAGAGGGCCGGGACATCGCGGGCGGCACCTTTTGCTCCAGAGCAGGCTGCGTGCCGGGCATGGAGGACGCCGACGCGCTCGAACTCCGTGCGGGTGCCGGCTGCTTGCCCTCGCTGTGCCCGTCGTCCTGCTGGTCGTGGGGAGTCGCGGTGGACGGGGGCGTGTGCGGGCGGCTGCCGGAGTTGTCGGCACGCCTACCGTCGGCGCGCTCGGTGTCCTGGGCCTGATCGTGCGGGTCGGATGGGGCGCCGGGCACGGTGATCTGTTGCCCCGGGTAGATCACGTTGGGGTTGGTGATGTCCGGAAGGCCGTCGGGTTGCGGTTTGCCCCAACTGGCCTCGTACAGTTGCGGCCAGGCGTTGCCGTCGCCGAGTTCCTTCTGGGCGATCTTCGAAAGGTAGTCGCCGTCCCGCGCGGTGACCGTGTGTTCACTCTTCTCGGAGACGGCTGGCGCACTGGCACTCAGCTGTGTGCGTACTCCTCCGGAGGCAGAGGCTTCGGAGTTGTTGTTGTCCGCTGCGTCGCTGCTGGCGGGGGGCCGGGCGTCGAGGGGCAGCTTGATGACCGCTGCTCTCGGCAAGTACTGGTCGCCGGCGGTCAGTTCGGGGATGTGGGGATTGAGGGCGGCGATGTCTTTCCAGCGCTGACCTTTGCCGAGATAGGTCTCGGCGAGGTCCCACGGGGTCTCGGTGGCCGACGTGACGGTGTGCGTGGGGAAGCGGGCATCGGCACTGGGCGTGCCGCTTGGCGTAGCCGCGGCGTTTGCGGCGGGGTCGGCCACGGTCTGGGTGACGGCGATGGCGGGTGTAGTAGTGGCGGCTGATGCAGCGGTCGGGGCCAGCAGCACGATGCCGCCGACCAGGAAGCCGGCCAGGGACTGCATGCCGCCCAGGCCGCGGATGCGGGGCGCGGAGCGACGACGAGCCACGGCGACGACTTCGAGAGCGACGCTGAAGGTGAACGCGGCCCAGGCGGCCCAGCCGATGCAGGTGAGTGCGACCAGCCACAGGGTGCCGTCGTCCTGCTCAAGCAGCAGGTCGGCCCCACCGGACAGCTCGGTGGGCTGGTGGCCAAGGGTGAGCAGGGCGAGAGGGACGCCGCCGACCAGCGCGATCAGGAGGATCAGGCCGGTCAGGGCACGCAACAGTGCGCCGGCGGCGCGCAGCGGCTTGGGGGTGCGGGGTGCCATAGCGGCTCAGCCTCCGGCTTGGGTCTGCAGGTGGGCCCTCGCGGTGCCGTCCACGTGGATCGTGCCCACGCCGAGCAGGGATGCGAAGTGGGTGGTGTAGGTGTCGTGCACGGTCACCGTCAGGGTCTGGCCTGCGTCGGTGATCTGTACGTCTCCTTGCACATGCGCGGCGGCGAGGTAGTCCAGGGCGGCTGAGCGCGCGGCGTCGGGGTCGATGGTGATGGCGGTGCCCTGGATCGCTTGGGCGGCATCGACTTGCTCGCCGGCGGCGCGGGCGGCTTCTTGCGCGAGGGAGGTGGCCCGGTTGGTGGCGTTGAGGGCGCCGCCGCCGTCGACGAGCAGCCCCATGACCATGAGGATGGCCAGTGCGGACAGCGCCAGGAACAGGGACATGGATCCGCGGTCGCCGCGGAAGGCGGCTTCGGTGCGGCAGCGGGCCAGCAGGTTCCGCACGGCATGGATCATTGCCGCCCCCGGTAGGTGTCGATCGGGCTGGTGAACGATGCCGTGAGGGTCTTGGACCCGGGCAGGCCGGGCAGGGCGATGTCCGACAGCCGCGCGGTGCACGAGATCGTGGCGGTCACGGTGGCGGCCTGGCCGACGTCGAGGGCGTAGCCGGAGGTGTCGACCAAGACGTCGGTGCTCTGGCAGGTGATGCCAGCGCCGCTGAGGCTGTCTTCGGCGGCCGACCTAGCCTGGGCCTGGGCGCTGGCAGCGTCGCGCTCGCGGGAGGCGGCCCGGGCCGCGGCGTGGGCGGCTGCGTCGACGGCGCCGTCGGCGTCGATGACACGGCCGAAGGCGATCATCAGGCCGAGCAGGGCGATGATGGCCGGAGCGATCACCACGACTTCCAGCGAGGCGCTGCCCCGGTCACGGCCCTCGCGGCGGCGCGTGCGGAGGCGGATCATGGGTTCGTCCAGCGTTCGATCGGGCCGTGAGCGTCCTGGCTGACGGTGAGTTCCAGTCCCGGAACGAGGGTGGCGACGTGCCCGGTGACCGTGATGTGGAGCTCCTCGGCCGTGCTGCCGGCGGAGGAGACGGACGCGCCGCGCACGCTGCCACCGAACTTGGCGAGGAAGCCCTGCGCCTGGGCGACGCCGTCGCCCGGGCTGGAGCCGAACTGGCGGCCGGTGTCGACGCCTTGCCTCGCGGCGGACTGCGCGACTTTGCGGGCGTGGTAGTACAAGCCGACCTGGATGATGGTGAAGACGAGCATCAGCACCACGACAGCCAGGACGGCGACCTCCACGCTGCCGTTCCCGCGGTCTGAACGCAGCCGGGCGGCCAGTGCCCGCCAGCGGCCGCTGCGCCTGTGCGCCTTCACCGTTCTTCTTCCCTCCCCTGGTCGGATCCGCTGCTCAGCCGCCGTTGATGATGCCGATCTTCTCCAGCACCTTGGTTCTGATGGCGGCGACCACGAGTCCGGCCACCACGATCAGGACGGCCGCCATGACGGCGAGTTCGGTGGTGGACTGGCCGGTGTCGCCGGCGTTCTTCAGCTGTTCCCATCGGGCCCGCAGCAGGGTCGTGAGGTAGGTGAGGTCCATCGTGCTTTTCCTTCTGTGTCAGCTGCCGAGAATGGTGATCGTCAGGGGGATCATCACGAAGGTGATCATGAGGATGACCCCGAAGGTGACCGGCAGGATCATGGCGGCGGAGGCCTCGTTTGCTTTGGCCTTCTGGTCGGACAGCAGCGCGATGCGGAGCTGGCGGGCCTGTGCCTGCAAGGTGGTGTAGACGGCGGCGCCGTCCCCGGCCAGGGCGAGGGTGTCGGCGGGCCGGGTGAGTTCGGGGATGTCGAGTTCCCCGCCGAGTTGCTTCAACGCGTCCCAGGGAGTGACGCCGGCGAGGTCGGCCTGGTGGAAGACCTGCCGCATCCGCTCGAAGATGAAGTTCTCGCCGACCCGGGCGGTGTCGGTCAGGGCTTGGGCGGCACCGGAGTTGGCGACCCGGGCCAAAGCGACGCGCTCGAGGTAGGAGGCGGCCGCGTGCCGCACGATCAGGCGGGCCTCACCAGCCTCCTTGGCGACCTCGCGCCCCGGCCACAGCCAGAACAAGGCGGCCAGAGCGAGGGAGAGGCCTGCCGGGACAACGTAGGGAAACGGCGCGCCGGCAAGGGCGAGCACGGCTTGCAGCAGCAGCGGAACGATCAGGCCGTACAGGGCGAACAAGAACCGCTTGCCGAGGTGTTCGGCCGGGCTGATGCGCAGCAGGTTCAAATCGCGCATCGGCAGGGCGATGCGCTCCCCGAAGTCGGCCAGAAGCCGGTTGCCGACCCGTTCGGGCAACGATCCGGTGGGGGCCAGAGCGTCGGTGGGCAGGGCAGCGGGCACCTTGCTGGCGTCCAGCCGGTCCAGGACGCTGGTCAGATCGGGCTTTGCGGGCCAGGCGGCGCGCACGCCCAGTCCGAGCAGGACGCCGGCCGCGGCCGCCGGGGCGATGACGTTCAGGGGGATCATCGTGCGTCCTCCGTCCGGGCGGCGGCCGCAGAGGCCCAGGCCTGCGGACGACTGTCGCCGGCGTCGAAGGCGTAGCCGAGAACGATCTCCCGTGTGCGGTGTTTGTCGATCTCGATCAGCCGTGGGTCGGGGGTGGTGCGGGCGATGCGGCGCAGCAGCATCAGCGTCCAGGCGAAGCCACCGCCGAGGAGGGCGAGCACGACCTGTCCGACCGGGGTCTGGTACCAGCCCGACCAGCCCTGGTTCAGCATGCAGCCCAGGACGACGATGAGCACGACGATGGACACCATGCGCGCGCTTTTGCGGACCTTGGCCCGGTCGGCCTCGACGTCGCGGGCGTCAGCGGCCTGCTGATGGATGGTGACGGCCAAGGCATCGAGCGCGTCGGCGAGGCCAGGGCCCTTGTAGACGGCGTGGGACTGGAAGAGCAGCACCACGTGGTCGAAGACGCCGTCGGCCATCTCGTCGGCGAACAGGTCGAAGGCGTCGTGGGCCTCCATGCCGGCGCGCAGCCGCTCGGACAGGGCGCGGACGTTCGCCGCGATCGGCGCGGGCGCGTTCTTCGCCGAGGCACGGATCGTGGCCGGCAGACCAATTCCCGCGGTGTGCACACCGGCGAGGTGGTTGAGCCACTGCGCGAGGGCCTCCAGGCGCTCGATGCGCGCCTGCGCGGACATGCCCGGGTTCAGCACGAACGGCAGGCCGAGGACCGCGGCCCCGGCGAGCAGACCGTGGACGGGCCAGCCCGTGTATGCCCACACCCCGAGCGTGACGACGCCGGCAATGGTGACCAGGTAGCGCCAGCGGGCCTGCCACTTCTCCGGCAGCTCGGCCCGCGCGCGCCGGATACGGGCGGCGACCTGGCGGCGCGGCTTGAGTGGATCGGGCGTGCGGCCGCGGATCTCGCGCACCAGGGCGATGACGGAGATGACGGCGAGCACCGCGAAGAGTGCGGCAGCCAGGGCGAGTTCGGAAATGGTCACTGTGCCTCCCCCGTGCGTGCCCGAAGGGCGACGGATGGCGTCATAACGAGGGGCCCTTTCGCTGCAGAGGCCCGCCCCACGCGCCGAGCGGATTGTCGGTCAGCCAGGCGCGGTGGAAACAAGGGCTGCCCTCGAGGTCGGGGAACCGCGACTTGTTCTCCAGCTCGCCGATGAAGGAGGGCATGTTCTTGAACACGGCGCGCGGCTCATGGGGGCCGGCGGGGCCGAAGATCTCGGTGGTGGTGGGGCGGCCGCCTTCGCCGACGACGTCGTGGACCTCGTAGACGTGGCTGATGTAGCGGTGCTTGCGGCCGCCGTACTTCACGTCGTCCCAGTCGTAGGCGATGTAGACAACGACGTCGATGGAGGCGGCGATGAGGTGGTGGGCTGCCTCGGTGGCCATGCCGGCCTCCGTGCACAGCTGCACCAGGCGGCTGATGATCGCGTGCGGGCGGCGCACGTGCATCGTGCACATCGATCCGGAACCGCCGGCTGACATGGCCTGCAGCATCGGGACGATCTCGGTGGAGCGGACCTCGCCGACGACGACCCGGGTGGCGTTGTAGCGCAGCGCGGTGGCGAACATGTCGGAGATCGTGATCTCGCCGGCCATCTTGTCGCCGAGGATCTCACCGTTGCTCTGCCTCGCCTCGAACGCGTAGGTGACGGGGCCGGGCCGGCCGGAGGCGGCCGGTTCGTCCAAGTACAGCTCGCGGTCCGACTCCAGGGTGACGAGGCGTTCGTCCGCGGGGATTTCCCGGCCGAGCGCCCGCAGCAGGGAGGTCTTGCCGGCGCCCATGTCGCCGACCACGAGCAGGTTCATCCGGGCCTGGACGCAGGCCCGCAGGAAGTAGGTCAGGATCGGGTTGAGGGTGCCCCACTGGCGTAGTTCGTCCAGGCCGGTGTCGCGCAGACGGTGCTTACGGATGACGACGGATGGACGGCTGGTGAGCATGGAGGCGGTCACGCGGGAGCCGTCGGGCATGCGAAAGCCCACCATCGGAGTGGACTGGGTCAGGCCGCGTTCGCCGTGACCCGACAGGCGGGCCATCCGGTTGACCCAAGCGATGAGCTCCTCATGGGAGTCCGCGACCCGCTCGATGGTGCGGCGCGGCCGGTCGAGGTATTCGACGTGCGCGCGCAGACCGTCGACCATGACGTCCTCCACGCCGTCCTCGTCCAGAAGGCTCTGCAGTCGGCCGCCGCGGTACATGGAGTTGAAGACCGCGGTGCCGATGGCCTGTTCCTGTGCCTCGGTGAGGGGCACGTTGGCCTGCGCGTACTTGGCGGACCAGTCCGCGACCGTGGTGGTGACCAGGGAGCGGGCGAGCGCCCGCCGGTCGGCTTCCTCCATGAGCCGCTGGGGGTCCCGGGCGGTCAGCTGCTTGGAGACCTTGGCCTGCAGCGTCTCGATGACCTCCCAGTCCACCGGCAGCTCACCAGGCAGACCAGACAGCCGGGGCACCACGGCGGGGTCGGTCCGGGCCGGCGGGACGACAGGCGGCGTCACCGGTGGCGCGGTGGGCACGGGGCGCGTCTCGGGCGCGGCGCGCTGGGTGAGATGCCCGGCAAGCAAGCCTGCGATGTCGTCGCGGCCCAGGGCCGGCTCATGGCCGTTGACGCCCGGACGCTGATGGGTGTCAGCCATGTGTCACTCCCCCATCGGTGTTCTGCCGGTTCAGCCGCTGCAGGATCCCTGCGAGCTGCGGAGCGGCAGGGGGGTACTGCTGCTGGAGGTGGCGGCGAGATGCTGCGGCCTCGATCTGCTCGGTGGCGGTGCGGGCGTGCCGCAGCAGCGGGCTGCGCCCGTAGCCGCGGGGTGTATTGCCGCCGCCGGTCAGGTAGTGGGCGACGTCGGGGGCGTAGGGCAGGACGGCGATCACCGGCGTCTGCAGGGATTCGCCGACCTGGTGGGCCCGGAAGGGACCTTCTTCGATCAGCAGCAGGCCGAGCGCGTCGGCACCGGAGCCCTGTTCATGCAGTGCGGTGCGCAATGGAGGGATGACGTGGCGGGCTAGGGCGAGGGACTGCTCGGTGCCCCGTACGACGAGCAGGACCAGGTCGGCCCGGTACAGCAGCGGGGCCGGAGTGAGGGTCGGGTGGAGATGCCCGGCCTCCAGGGCGAGCCGGCCTGCGTCGATGAAGACGTCGTGGCCTGCCTGCTGCGCCATGACGTGCAGGACATCGGCGAGAGCAGGCCAGGTGCGGACAAGGGCGGCGGCCTGAGCAGGATCGGTCAGGCCGGGCAGCAGCTTGCGGTGCCCGGCCTGGTCGAGGGGCCACAGGTGGGAGGCGAAGGCGTTGGCGAGGGCTTCAGGCCCGGTCCGCTCGGCGCGAGCAAGGTGGTAGAGGCCGAAACCGGCGCTGACCTGGCCTCCGAGCAGCCCGGCGCGGATGGTGCCGCCGGCCGGGTCGCACTCGGCGAGCAGGGAGGGTCGCTTGGAGGCAAGGGTGAGAGCGAGCGCGGTGGTGGTCACGCCGCAGGACTTCGCGGAGACGAGTGCGGTGACGGGCATCGGTCAGTTACTCCGGGGTTCCCGTACGAGCGCGATGCGGCTCTGGGAGGCGAGGCTGGCCAGTGCGGGGCCGTCGCTTGTGGCGACGGCGAGGTTGACGACGACCGCGCCGGAGGCGTCCGGGCGGGACACCGACACCACCACGGCGTCGATCGACGAGGCGCTGGGGTCGTCCTTCGTTGTCGTGGTGCTGCCCTGGGCGGGGGTGGTGACCGCGAGGACCTTGTCGCCGGGGAACAGGGTGCCGGCCGGTGCCTGGCCACGCTTGACCAGGACGCCGACCTGCTGCTTGTCGTCACCCAAGCCAGTGCCGGCAGTCAACTGCGAGGCGAGCAGCAGCCCGCCCTGGCGCAGGTCGGCGGCCGTCCGCTTCCCCACCACCGACGCCTTGTCCGACGCCGGCAACGGGCTCAGTGCCGCGTCGGCCGAGACCTCGGCGACGGTGACGTCCGCTGCCGTCAGGACCTGGCCGGCCGGAACATCGCGGGCGACGGCGAGCACCTTCGTACGCGAACTGGCGGAGTTGACGGCCCATGCCGCGCCCAGGGCACAGACCACCGCCAGCACGATGCATAAGGCCGCCACCGACCAGCGGCGTTCCCGCTTGACGGGCGCCGTGGTGGTGATCGGCAGCTCACCGTGGCTCGGACCATTCGGGCGCGGCACGGTCGGCGCAGCAGATTCCATGACGGGCAGTGACCTTTCGGGATTTCTCTCGTGTGCGGTGCGCTAGTTCAGTTCAGGACCTGTACTTCACGGACATCGACCGTGAAGGCGGACTGGCGGGTCTGGGTGAACTCTCCGTTCTCGCCAGGGCCTGCGGTGACCGTCCAGTCGACGGTCCAGGTAGCCGTCGCCGTGCCGTGGAATTTGCCGCCCGTCTCGCTGGTCGAGGCCTTGTCGTAGACGTGGCCGCAGTTTGGTGAAGGGGCCTTGCCCATGGATGCCTCGTACTTCGTTCCCGGTCCGTTGCACACGACGGCGTCGGTGCCGTCGCCCATGTCCCAGCTGATGGAGGAAACCTTCGCGGTGGCGGTGACGGTCACCCCGGCAAGTGAGGCGGATGCCGAGTTCGGCCCGTAGGTCGTGGGGCCCTGGTTCACCCACATCCACATCGGCATGCCGACGACGTAACGCCCTGCGGCGCGCGGGTTGGCGATGCTCGGACCGGTCAACAGCATTTTGTCGACTGCCTCGCGCGCTAGCTGCTCCGGGTCAACGTTGGCCTTGGGCGCAGCAGCTGCCCAGAAGGTTTGCGGCACGAGCGGGGCGCCGATCAGTGTCGCGGCGGCAGCTCCAGCTGCTACGTCGCCGACACACGCGCGCGTGTAAATGGCTCCGTCCCCGGGCTTGTGGCCTTGCCACACCGGATCGTCGGCGGGCGGCTGCGGGTCCAGGCGCTCAACGTCGCACAGCTGCGGCGCCGGTTTGCTGCTTCCCTTGCCGGATCCCTTTGCGGGGGAGCCGCCTTGTTGATGAGAACCGCCCGGCGAACTCGGCTGCTGTTCGCACACGGTCACGAACTTGTACGTGCCCGCGCAGTTCCCGCCGATGACCGGATCATCACTAGCGAACGTGGGCGATGCCGCCGCGCCGATCGCGGTCAGGGACAGCAGCATGGGCAACGCTACGCGTTTCAGCATGTGTGGTCCCCGTCAGGAGTCAGCTTCGTGATCATCCACTGCTTCCCCCACTTCTCCACCGCTGCCGTCGTGATGTAGCGCAGGGGCTGGTTCGAGGGGAAGGGCTGCACCTTGCCTGTCGCCTTCTTGATGATCTTCCAGTTCGAGATGTCCATGCAGTCCTGCACGGTGGCCTTGGGGATGCTGCCCGTGAGGGTGAGGGAGGTGACCTGCGTGCGATGCGTGGGGGCGCCCGTAGTGGCATTGCCCGCTTGCTTCATGACCAGTACGTCACCCATGGCGCCGCCGAGAGCGTCCTTCGAGGCGTACTTCTTCAGGTCCGTTCCTTGGATGTTCCCCTGCGCGTACGCCTTGACCTGCTCAGCCCAAAAGGCGTTGTAGGTCTTCAGAACCGCTGCCTTTTCAGCTGCGTCCGGGTCCGCTGAGGCTGTCGACGCCGGTGCGGACGACGCAGGGGGCGACGTCTGTGCGGAGTTCTTGCCGCCTTCGTCGGAGGAACTGCACGCGGACAACGTGAGTGCAGTGCACAGCATGAGGGACGGAGCAGCGAGATTTCGGAAGCGAACGGCGGTGAGTCCTGCTCGTTGTTGTGGTGCTCGTGTCACGTTGTCTCCCCGTACGACGCGGTGCGAGTTGACCGCTGCCCGGCCACCGACGACCGGCGAGCCAGGTCTGCGGACTGGTCCAGCTGCGATAATGCGTTTGCGTAGCCGCAAGGTTACGCATATGCCAGTCAACTTCCCAGCGTGATAGTTGAGTTCACTCGTACAACACGGGCCGTATCCAGCCACTTTCGGAGCCGGATGCGACTTGTAGTTCCGTGTCTTCGCTCGTCGCGCCCGCACACGGTCGGGACGCGTCCGCCGGGTTGAACGAATCTTGTGGGTCCGCTGTGCGCAAGAACGAGCTCTCGAGCTGGCGGTTCTTCTCGCGGCCGGCCTCGGTCGCGTTGGAGGCCACGGGACGCCTCTCGCCGAACCCGCGCGTGTCGAAGCTGGCCGCCGCCCCGTTCGACTCCTCGGCCAGCCCCCGGCAACGCCACGCTGCTTGGAGGGGGGCACCCGAGATTTGTCCCCGCGCTCGAGGGGGCGAAAGCTGCGGTCGTGTGGCTGGGTGCCGATCACTCGTATTCCTCCTTCGTCAGAGGCACGGGCGTGGCACCGGCGGGGGAGCGTTCCGCGAGGAAGGCGGCCACACGGCCGATCTGCCCGGCTGCGCGATCAATGAGCTGATCCAGGGGGAGTGCTCCGGCGTTCGCGAGGGCGGCCTGCTCCAGCGCGGGAACCTGCCGCGGCCGTGCCTGAGCGGCGAAGACCGCGTCGAGATGGGGCCCACGCAGCTGTACCGGTCCCACCCGGCGACCGTGGATGTTCATGGACACGTAGTGCTCGAACCGCTCCATGGTGGCCACCCGGTCCGGGCTGGGGTCATCTCCCCATTCGGCCGTGATCGGTACGACCGCGGACTTCGACCCGGCGGTCGTGGCGAGCGTGGAGGCGTTCTGCACCAGGGACAGCCGCACCGGCGAGGGAAGGCGGGCGAGCAGCTGGGTCATGCCGTGGACTTGGCACCTGTACTTCCGGAAGTCCTCGAACATCGCGGCGATGGTCTCCGGGGCGGCGCCCGTCAGCGTGATCAGCTCATCGAAGTACGGGCGGAACGGCACTCGCTTCTCCTCGGGCGTGTCCCGCCGGGAGCGGGCGGCCCGCAGCAGATCGCGGGCGAGCAGCGCGGTCAGGAGACGGTCGGTGGGCCCGTTGCCACCCGGGCACACCCACACGATCATCTTGGAGTCCATGGCCGCGCGGATGTTGTAGACGCCGACCGGCTGGCCGAGGAACGCACGGGTGACCGGGTTGGCGGCCAGTCGGGCGATCGGGTTGAGGACCACGGCGAACGCGTCGGGCGGCAGGGTCGGGAAGACCGCCTGCCACCAGGAGCGGGTCTCCTCATCCAGGCGGCCCGCCACCGTCGTGAGTGCTGCCTTGCGGAAGGCGGCGTCGGTGAGCAGGGCCCGTACGTGGAAGATCGTGGCCTGGTCCTCGGGCCGGCCGTCCTGGCAGGCCGCCTCGTTGACCGCGACCAGGACGGCGAGTGCGGCGGTGAGGATGGTGAGTGCGCGCGGCGCGGTCGCGTCGTCCCAGGCCAATGCGGAGGCATAGGCGTCGGCGATCGCTTCGACGACCTCGTGCGCCGTCTGGCCCTGGTGCATGGCGAGCGGATTCCACGAACTGACCCGCGGATGGGGACCGAGACCGTTGAGGTCGATCAGCGCGATCCGCGGCATCAGGATGTCGTGCGCCAGGAACGTGGTGGCTCGGGGCCAGGAGTCACGGTGCGGGTCGACGAACAGCAGCCCGCCCCCGGCATGGGCCCAGCCGATCGCCTGCGCCAAAGCCCGCTCGGTCTTGCCTCCGCCGGCCTTGCCCACCCCCACCTCGAACAGGGTCTCCTCGGCGTAGGTGGCGACCAGGCGCTCGCGGCCGTCCGGGCCCCGGTAGATGCCCTGCAGTAGCAGTTTCGGATCGCCGAACTCGAACGTCGGCAGTTCCCCGGCGAGCACTGGCAGGCGGCAGTGCATGGTGGGCGGCTTGAGCAGGCCGGTCAGTTCTTCCAGCCTCACCCAGTTGGCGCGGGGCGGCTGGCAGTGCCCCAGGGTCCAGCGGCGTTCGAACCCACGCTTGGTGGGCCATTGGTCGGCGCCGATCCGCCACGGTCCCAGCCGCCATCCGCGCATGGCCCACCTTGATCGGCCGCCGAACACGTCGAGGGCGGCCTGGAGTTGGGCGAGCCGGGCCTGGGCGCGGCCCTCGGTGTTCGAGGCGCACATCACCAGCAATTGAACCCGGACGAGGTGGTCGTCGTCGGCGAGCTTGCCCAGGGCCTCGGTCGGCTCCACTCGGCGAGGCACCGGCGGCATGACCAGCCGCCGTCCGGCGCCCGCAGCGGGCTTGTTGCTGAGCAGCTGCTGCAGCTGCCAGGTGAGGGAGTCCTCGATGCCGCTGGCGTCCTGCCGCAGCCAGCGCGCGGCCCGCTGGGGCTCGCGGCGTTCGGAGCGGCGCGCGGCGCCCATCAGCTGCAGGCGGCGCGCCCGCAGTGCCCACTTGGGGGCGCGCTGGATGTCGAGCCGGATCTCTGCGAGGTCGCCGAGCTCGGCGCGCAGGTCGGATACGGCGTCGACGAGCGGCTGGAGCGGGTCGGGGGTGAGGGGCACCTCGCGCAAAGGTGCGGTGGGCTTGCCGCGCAGGATGAACTCCGCGCGCACGGTGTGCGTCCGCGGCTCATCGGCGATCGGCCGGGCCCGGTTGACGGTGACGTCCGGCCCGAAGGGGGTGATGGACAAAAGCCGCTGGCCGCCGGCCGGGCCCTCGATGCGGTAGCGCAGCGGGCTGGAGCCGTCCGCGCGCAGCCTGATCTGCACGGCCTTTGCCCGGCGGGGCGCCCACCAGGGCATGGCCGTGGACGCGCGAGCGAGCTGGACGCCGCGGCGGAAGATCTCCTCCAGGCTGGGTGCGAAGTGTCTGTTGGGCACCAGCTCCAGGGCCATCCGCTCGGCCGAGGCGCGTGCCGCGAGTCGACGTACTACCAGCTCGCTCACGCCCCAGCACACGGCGATGGCCAGGGCGAGCAGGTACCAGCGGTCGTAGAGCCAGTCGGCGGCGTCGACGAGGCCGGTGACCAGGCCGGGTACCTGGCCAGTGGCCGTGTCATCGGCCCGGTCCGTCAGGTACGGGGCTGCGGAGTCCACGTCGCTGCTCCCTTCTTGATAGTGCGGGTGAAGAACCAGTCGGTGATGCGCAGGTCGGTGAAGGTGCCGCCGCGGTCCATGCCGGCCCACACCAGATGGACCACCGCCCTGTTCGGGCTGCTGTCGCGGCGGGCGATCGCGGCCTGGATGCGGAAGCGAGCGGTGGCGAACGCCGGGGCCACTGCTTGGCCTGAGTCGCCGAAGACCTTTGGCCACTTATCGCGGCCGACTCCGGTGGCGTCCGCGCGCAGCAGCGCGCGACCGGCGGTGAGCAACTCCTGCTCGTCGGCGGCGGGAAGGTCAGCGGGCCACGCTGCCTCCAGGTTCCGCTGGATGGCCCGGTCGCCGGCTACACCCTCGCCGTGTGGCGGCAGCGCGGGCTCGACACCCGACGGCGTCGATGCAGCGGGTGTCGCGGAGAGAGCCGTGCTGACGGCCGGATCGCTGACGGGAAGCGGAGCAGCCGCCGATGACGGATCCGTGGCCGCATGCGCGGCCGAGGCCGTGGCTGGGACTGTCGGCTCCTGACTGTGCGGCATGCCCAGCAGAGCGACGCCCGCGGCGGCGAGCAGCACGGTGCTGAGCAACAGCAGGTGCGGTGAGCGCGGGGTAGTGGTCAAAGCAGGCGTGCTCCTCCCGCATAGCCGGACATCGCGTTGACGGCGTCCAGGCGCACCACGGTGCCCGGGCGGGCGGCGTTAACCATCTGTCCGCTGCCCACGTAGATCCCGACGTGGTAGATCGTGGAATCGCGTCCCGGAGCGGTGGCGTAGAAGACGAGGTCACCGGGCTCGAGCACGCTCGTGCCGAGTCCGGCTGGGATCCGCTTGCCGACACCGGCCTGGGCGGCTGCGGTGCGTGGCAGGCTGATGTCGGCCTTCGCGTACGCGTACTCGGTCAGCCCGGAGCAGTCGAAGCCCTTGATGTTCGCGCCGCTCTTGCCGCTGGGCGAGCAGCAGAACCCGTACGACGGGCCGTCCGCGTTGCCCCCGCCCCACGAGTAGGGCACACCGCGCTGGGAGAGCGCGGCCTCGATGACGGTGCGAGCCCTGCCCGTGACGTACTTCAGGTCCGGGTCCTTGGCGGCCGCCGTGTACTGATCGATCCATCCCAGCACGTTGGCGAGGTACTCGCTCGAGTGGTTGTACTGCAGGATGGCGGCCTTCAGCTGCGACCGCTTCGTCAGGTCACGGCTGTTGCCGCACAGGTAGATCGCGGCGCCGAGCGCGGCGTCGTCGGCATTGTGCGGGTCGGCGATCTTGTCGCCGTTGGCGTCTTTGCCGTTTTCCTCCCACGTGGAGGGCAGGAACTGGAACGGGCCCACGGCCCTGTCCCCCTGCGAGGTGCCGTCCCACTTGCCCCCGTCACTGTCGGGGACCACGGTGGTGTTGCCGCCCTGGCCGGAGCCGTTGAGGAGCACCCCGTAGATCTTCGGGCGGATGTCGCCGTTATCGGCGATGCTCCTGCCTATGGCGTGGTTGGACTCGACCTTCGCGATCCCGGCCAGGATTGGCCAGCGCATGCCTTGGCACTTCGGCATGTATTTCCCGACCTGCTGGACGGCCTTCTTGTAGGCGGTCAGCATGCGGGCCGGGATGTCGGCGGCGCTGCCCCCTTCGGCGATCCCGCCGTCGTCCTGTACACCCGTCTTCAGCGCGACGTACGCGCTGATGGCGTTCCCTGCCGGCGCGGCACAGCACACGGCGGCGAACATCAGCAGCGCCAGCATGCATCCCCACCGCCCGACGCGGCGTCCCGGCAGCTTCACTCGTCACTGTCCTCGTCGCGCCGGCGGGCCCGCTCCCGGCGTAGACGTTCGGCCTCGGGCGCGGTCCGCCGCATCAGCTCCTGCATCCGGGCCCGGGCTTCGTCACGCGCCCGGTTGTGGGCGCTCCCGCCTCCGGGGAGAACGGGCCCGCCGAGATCGGACCGAGGCTGCGGCGTAGGGCCGTCCCGGCGCGGGAGCGGTGCCGGAGGCGGAGCTGCCGCGGGACCGCCCGCCGACGGAGCCGGCCGCGCGGAGGCAGGTGCCGGACCGCCACCCGAGGGACGGCCGGACTGTGTGGGACGCGCTGGCGGTGCCGGGCGCGGGGACCGCGCCGGCGGGGCGGCAGTCGGCAGGCGGCGGCTGGCGAATGGACCAGGTCCTCCGCTGTCGCTGTTCTCCCGCAGGACACGAGCTACGCGACGCCCCGTGTCTGCCCAGGCCCGGCCGTCCTCGCGGGCGGTGTTGCCCCATACCCGCACTTGCTGGCGGGCGTCCTGGGCGTAGCGCGAGCCCCCCGACCGCGCCCGGCGGACGTTGGCCGGCAGACCGACCGTCGCCCCGTACGCGACTCGGCCGCCGCGATGCAGGATGCGGTAGCCGCGGAAGCGGACCAGGCGGTTGTGGGCGCGGGTGGACAACAGCGTGCGGTCGGCGTTCTGGTCATGCAGCACCTGACCGGTGTTGCGGTCGATGACCTGGCCTTCGTCGTTGCGGTACCGGTCGGGCGGACCGCCGGGCCTGCGCGGACTGCTGCCGCCCGGGCCGCCCGAACCGTCGCCCGAAGGACCGCCGTCCTGCGGATCCCCGCCGGCGGTGGGCTTGCGCCACTTGGCCAGTTGATCCCTGTCCGGGCGGCGGCCGACCAGCAGCCACCAAGCGCCCTTCGCGCCGAGCCGCGTCCCCAGGCCGCCCACGGCCGCCGCCGCAGTGAGCGGGGCGAGTCCCCGCCCGGCCTCGGCGGTGGCATCCGAGAGCAGCCCGCCGGTGTCGACAGGCATGCCCGCACCGTCGAAGAACGAGGTGAGCGCACCCATCAGCCGCTGGCGGGTGCCGAGCATCCCGAAACGGCCGCCGCCACCGGCGAAGGCACGCAACCCGCCCCCGTAGCCGCCCAGTGCGGTGGGGGAGTTCATGGCGAGCGCGGCGCCGAGCTCGGAGGTGTCGCCCGGCATGTGGGTGCCGCCGATCTTGGCGTAGCGCATCCGCATGGCCATGCGCCGCCCGAAGGAGGAGACGGAGGCCAGCAGGCGACGGTGCCCGGCGGCGCCGGCGATGGCGAGGACATCGATCAGCAGGATCCGATCGACCATCAGGTCGGGCCCGTTGGTGATGGTGGCATCCACGGCGATCCCGAAGAACGGCACGAACGCGCAGATCGCAACCATGGCGAGCATGGCCACCCCCCACAGGGACAACCACTTCCACACCGACTGCCGGGGCGGACCGGGGAGCATGCCGGCGATGAAGGTGACGCCGCCCCCGGCAGCAGCCGCCACGCAGATGCCCTGGGTGCCGAGCAGCACGATCGCGCTCGACAGGAGCATGCCGCAGATGAACACAGCGGCAACCAGCAGCAGGGCGGCCCCGCCGACCCGCCACCAGGTGGGCTTTTCGGCGTAGTCGGCGCACGACGTGCCGACCGGGCCGGCCTTCTTCATGTCGGCGAGGAACGCAGCGAACGCCTGGTCTTCGTCGCTGACGATCGCGTTGGAAGAGTCGAGGAGATCTCCTCCGGGGGTGAGCTCCGGGAGATTGTGGCTCGTGCTGCTCGGTGCCCTATCGACGTCACGCTCGCAGTACTTCTTGGCCGCCCCGTGGATCATGCTGCAGGCGTCTTTCGCCTTCTGCGAGGGGGTGGAGGTCGGCATGTATCCGCCGGTGACCCATTTCAGGTGGACGGCGTAGGCCTTGCGGTCGGCGGGCTTGGCGGGGTCGAGGATGCGCCCGTATTCCAGCAGCATGTACGGCTTCACGATCAGCGCGTTGGTGATCGAGTCCTGGAGGGGCCGGGCAACCTCTTCCGCGGAGACCGGTCCTTCACCCTCCCGCTGTTCGCACTTGATCTCCGCGTTGCCGGCCGTGCCGTCGCACGGGCCCTTGCTGGCGATCTTTCCGCCCCAGTCGTAGGAGTTGACGGACTGCTGGGCTACTTCGGCGGCCACCTGCTGGGTCTGACCCAGCGGCCCGTCCTGCGTGAGCAGGTAGTCGGGGCGGACGAACGCAGAGGCGGCGAACGCCCCGATCAGCAGCGTCAGGAAGATTTCACCCAGACCGCGGCCGACCCGGCCCCGCACGATCATGAAACCGGCGAAGACGAAAGCCCAGGCCAGCAGCAGGCCCTTCAGCCCGAGGGTGTCCACGACGATGTTGTCGTAGGTGTCGGCAACCTTCTGCGCCGGGTGGATGAGGATCTTCAGCAGCGGGAACCGGAAGGCCAGCTCGATGGCCCACCCAGCCAGCCCGACCAGCAGCCGGATCAGCGTGAACAGCCCGGACAGGGCGAACGCCAGGGCCTGTCCCTTGAAGTTGACGATGGAGCCACCCGAAGCGTTCAGGTCGTAGCCGTCGATCGGCACCCCCTCGGAGGAGGTGATGTTCAGCGGGGCGAGCAGGTCACCGGTCTCACCGCTGCTGCTCGCCGCGTACACGACCTGGGTGTTCACCAGAAGGAACACGCCGGTGAGCAGAACGACGAAGCCGGCTGCGCGAAGCGTGCCGCGGTCTGGGCGCATCATCTCAAGGCCGCCTTTGCCCGGTGGTGTTCCGGCTTCGCCAGACCAAGAGGGCGGCCAAGCCTGCGCCGGGCGGCACGAGCCTCCACGCTGCCGCGGTGGCACCGTGGTGCTCGGCGGTGTTCTTGGCGCCGCGCTCGCAGTACGCCTTGGCCGGTCCCACGATCAGGTCACACGGGTTGTGGTGTGCCGCGTGGGCGTCGTTGGCGAAGGCCTGCCCGGTGTGCGGCCACCAGGCTTCCGGCACGACCATCGTCAGGGCCCCGACGAGTACGCCGGCGGCGATGGCGATCACCGTGAGGACGGTCGCGGCTGTGGCGATGCGCTGGGGGCGGCTGGGGGAGAGAGTGGTCATCAAAGGTGTTCCTTCGGACGGCCAGTAGTGGCTTGGCCGGAGTGCGGGGCAGACACGGCAGCCGGTGGCGATCCGGCAGGGGCGCGGCGTCCTGGTGTGGTGGTGATGGAGGTGGCGATACGCGCGATGCGGGGGATGACCGCCTTGATGCGGCCGGTGTTCTGCCGGGGGCAGGTCAGCAGGAACTCGCCTTCGCGGCCCTTGTGTCCGACGGGGGACAGGCCGGTGGTCACCAGCCGCACCAGTTCTTCGTTGGTGGAGTCCAGCCCGATGAACTCCAGTCCGCGGCGGGCGCGTTCGCGTTCGGCGGTGCGGGCGAGTGCACGGTAGGCCATCAGTCCTCGGTCGGGGCCGAGCTCTTCGGCGTCGTGGGAACCGGCGAGCAGGCCGGCGCCGTGCTTGCGACCGTCGTGGAGGATCTCGTGGACCAGGGCGGTGCCCTCGGCGGATGAAGTCAGCCAGTACAGCTCGTCCAGAACGACCGCGGTGAACCGCTCGGGGTCCTCGAACGCTGTCTGCCGGGCGATCGCCGCGATCAGGTACAGCACCGCGCGCCCGATGAGGGCCTCCAGCGGCTGCTGGTGCAGGACCTCGGGCTTGTCGAACGCGGCCTTGGGCGGCAGCCTCAGCCCTGTGGTCGTGATGACGATCATGTCGGAGGCGCTGGAGGCGTCCAGCCTGACCGGCGGCAGCGTCGGGTCGAACACCATCGCCGCCAGCGGGTTGGTGGCCACCACCCGGATGAGGCCGGCGAGGGTGGCGGCCGCGTCCTGCCGCTTGCCCATCTCGCGGGTGGCCATCTCCTCGAGGACCTCGATCACGCGGTGCATCGACGGGCTGTCGCCGGCGGCGGCCTGCTCGACGGCGTGGTGCAGGACCTCGCCGCTGGTGCTCATCGGGCCGATGCCCAGCTGCAGGGTGAGGTAGGACAGGGCGTAGTGGCGGCCCTCGGGCCCGTCGAACATCCTTAAGGGGTCGATGGACACCTCGGCCTGGGCGGCGTCGATGATCTGGCAGCGGCCCTTGGCGGCGGTGCGGGCGAACGTGGCCCACTCGCGCACCGGGGTGCGGTCGATGCAGATCGCGCAGCCGCCGCGCGCCCACACTGCTTCCGCGATTAGCTTCTCCAGGACGCTCTTGCCCGCGCCGAGATCGCCGACGATCCCCATGGAGGCGGAGGCGTCCTGCTTCGGTGCATCCGCCACGTTGATCATCACGGGGCGGGTGGTGCCGCAGTCCAGGTCGATCCCGAGGAACATCCCGTTGGGGTCACCGACCTCCGCAGCCGTGAAGGCGCCGCCGAGCGCCCAGTCCTCGGAGACCTGGTGCTGGGTGAACTCCCGTACCACGCCGGGCCGCACCGAGCCGGGCAGGCCCAGAGCGAACAGGGCCTCCTGCAGGCCGGCCGGGCGCACGGCCCGGTAGTCGGCGCCGCCGAGCAGCGCAGCCAGTGCCCGGGCGCGGGCGTCGCAGACGGCGGCGGTCGGCCCCCACACCGTGAGTACCGTGACGGACTGGACCTCGACCTCGACGGAGGTGCGCGACAGGCGGGCGTCCAGCTCGCCCAGGACGCGGGCGGCCTCGGTCAGTGAGGCGGGCATCCCGGTGGGCCGGGCGTCGTACTGGTCGGCCTGGTCGATCAGCTCGTTCTTCTTGCGCCGCACCTGCTCACGGGCCTTCTCCGCGGGCACCAGCGTGAGGTCGACGGTGTAGTCGACCGGAAAGTCGAGGCTCTCCAGCTGGGCGAACAGGTCGGCGGCGTCCTGGCTGACCGCGGGCGGGCACTCGGCCAGCGCCAACTGCGCCTGGTAGCCCACTCCCGTGTCGGACTCGACCTGCAGCCAGCGCCGCCCCAGCGGCGAGCCGGTGTTCACCCGCCACCAGGCCTTGCGACCCGACCGCGTGAGCCGCCCTGCGCTCTTGAGTTCGTCGACGTCGTCGAGGTCGCGGTCGATGCCGCCCTCTTGCAGGCGGACCTGGCCGAGGTCGGCGTAGCTGGGGGAGCGCAGTATGCCGTCACGGAGCTGCCCGCCGTACAGGTCGCTGGTCTCGGCCTCGGTGAGCAGGGGCTCGGCAAGGCCGCGGTGCAGGGCGTGCTGGATCATCCACACGATTTCCGCGGGGCGGGCCGGACGAAAGGCGATGCCGCCGGCGAGAGCGGCCTCCACCCGCGAGGCCTGCTCGCGGTAGGCGGTCACCTCCCGCCGGACCACCGGCGCGGCACGCATGCCCAGCAGCGGCGCGACGTCAGCCCACATGGCGCCCAGCGAGGCGGCCACCTGCCCGCCCGTACCATCTGTGTGCAGGGGCACGGCCAGCCACAGCGTGCGGCGGTGCATCTCCTGCTCGCTCAACAGGTCCAGGGTGGCTTCGACGTTCTCCACCCAGGGATGCACACCGTTGCCGGCCGTTGTCTCGCCGGCCTCGATGCCCTCGATCATGCGCAGCGCGATCTCGCCCGGGTCGACCTGGGCGCACAGCCCGAACAGACGCGGTGCCCCGGACAGGGAGCGGACCAGATGCGTGACCTTGGCGAGTTGCTCGTCGCGGACCGCGGCCGGCACATAGGTGCCCAGGACGGTCTCCTCGCGGCGGCCGTCTGCGTCCGGGCCGGGGTGCAGCCGGTAGACGGCCCAGACGCTGCCGTGCGTCGACCACACCAGGTGACCGGCGATGTGACGGATCGGCACCCTCACCGCGCACCCCCACTGTGCTGGGCGAGGGCGAGCAACTGCTGCACACCCGACACCGGCCCCGCCGGCTCCTGGCACGTACGCACTGCCGGGCGCCGCCGCGTGGACGTGCGGGATGCGCCGCCACGGCGCGGCCTGCGGTCCACAGCGGGCGGTTGGGGCCGAGCCAGCGCAGCCACGCAAGACGACGATGGTGCGGAGTCGTCCTCGACGGTGAAACCGCCGAGCAGTACACGGGCTGCGCGGTCCCGGGCAGCGCGCCCGCCGATGCGCCCGCCGGGTGGCTGCCAGGCGAGCAACACCCAGCCCAACGCAGCCTGCAGCGGGGCCCGGCCCTTGATCTTCGGCCGGCGCACCGTCCAGATGGCCAGGACCCACGCCACGATCGGGACCGGGCCCAACCACGACCACCACGGGATCGTCTTGATGAGAAGGTAGCCTCCGCCGACCGCGACCGCGATCTGCGCGGGCGTGTACGGGCCGAGCGGAATCTTCCAGTCGGCGACCTTCCCCAGCACCCAGGGGTGCCGGCGCGCGGCGGTGTAGAAACGGCCCACTCGCGCCGCGGCCGTCGCGCTCACAGCCAGCCTCCCGAGCCAGCGGAATGGTCACGGGCAGCGGAAAGGTCGGAGCGGACGATGCCGGGGACGGCGGGCGCGCCATGGGAGGGGTTCTTCACCTCGTCGGTGAACATGTTCGCCAGGTCATTGCGCGAGTTGTACAAACCGAGCGCGATCACCATCAGCAGAAGCGCGCCGATCCCCGCCTTGAGACTGAACCTCTGGATCATGATGACGACCACGAGGCAGACCAGACCGGCCTGCAGGCCCTTGGTCGCCCAGTCCTTGAACATGCTGATCCACGAGTTGCCGAGATCGTTGAGCTGC
Source organism: Streptomyces sp. NPDC004561 (assembly GCF_053602155.1). Taxonomy (NCBI): domain Bacteria; kingdom Bacillati; phylum Actinomycetota; class Actinomycetes; order Kitasatosporales; family Streptomycetaceae; genus Streptomyces; species Streptomyces sp. NPDC004561. The sequence continues at coordinate 28,227 of NZ_JBSGDB010000003.1, read as the reverse complement.
CCGGCGAGCACCAGGCTGTGCACCGTGTTCATCGGGCACCCCCGTCATGGGCAGTCCCGGACTCCAGAGCCGCGACTTCCCACCGGCCCGAGCGGGCCCTGAGGGTGAGCTCGTACGCCAGCGGCCAGCGCCCGGCGTCGTCCTGGGCCTGAACCTGCGCGAGGATGCGGACCGTGGTGCCATCGGCCGGGACGGACTCGGCGGCCGCTGCCTGCTCGGCAGCGAGGACCTGCTGGACGGTGACCGCCTGATACGGGGTGGGAGAGACCGGCGACAGCTTCACCCCGGGCGCGAGGTAGCGGTCCACCTCACCGGTACCGGTCAGATACGCGCCCAGGAACTGTCCGACCGCGGACGCCAGATCACCGCCGGACGGCACGGTCACCGAGTATGCCGACTTCGCCACTGCCGCCCGCGCCGGTCCGGCCACCACGCCGGGCGCGCCGGTCACCGTGAACGAATCACCGGCCGGGTCGGTGGCCACGGGGACGACGAAGTAGCGCACGCGTCCGTCGGTGTACTGCGCAGCCACCGTCACCGCCCACTGGCCGGCGTCGTGCTGTGCACTGCGCACCGCGGTGACCGACTGAAGCCGCGATTGCGCACCGGCGCCAGGGGCGGGCAGATCAACGTCCGGCGCGAAGGACTGCGCAAGCCGCGCCTGCGCCCTCGTGGCGTCGTCGGTGCGGCTGCGCAGCCACGCGCCGACGAACAGCTGCGCATAGCCCGCCGGGTCGGCCACGGCGGCTGCGGTGCGCACGGCCGTGGGCCTGGCCCCGGGGGCAGCCGCGACCGTGGTCGGGCCGGACAGCACGGCGACGCCCAGGGCGACGGGCCCGGCCGCGATCGCGGTGAACAAGGCCAGACGCGACAGGCGCACGCGCCGCCGCATCTGCTCCAGCCGGACGCCCGCGGCCATCTCAGCAGCGGCCTCGCTATCCGAAGCCTGCTTGCCAGGTGACATGGTCAAACTCCCAGGTCAGAACGGGTACTTGCTGACCTTGAGAAAACCCGCAGGACCCGACCCGACCACCGACCATGAAGGCCCGACCACGGTCACGGTGGGGACACAAAACCCGTGGTCGGGCTCATGGTCGCCCCGACCACGGGTTGGACAAGGGGCGTGCCTGAGCCAACGGCCGCGGTGGGGAGTCCGGTGCCGGAACGAGCCATGGACAGCACAGACGAGAGGCCGCCGACGGATCAGGCGCGCGTCCCTCCAGGAGGCAGCCGTAGCTGAACGGTTGAGCATGCTCTGCCGGGTGCGCAGACCGAAGGATCGACCGGCGCCTTCCGCTGTGCGCAGTGGAGTGCACCTGCCGACTGCGCAGGACCCCGGCCGCGTTGCGCAGCCGCCTACACAGCGAAGTCCGCCCCGTTGCGCAGCGGCGATTGCGCATCCCCACCGGACGCCGGCGCGGCAGCCGTGGTCGGGCCGACCATGAGCCCGACCACGGCAGACGAGTGCGCATGTTGCCGGATCGTGACCGGTGGTCGGGGGCTGTGGCCGCCAGCCTGGTCGGGGCTGCCGGATGAGCTGGCGGCATGGATCTCGCGCACGTCTCCTCACTCAGCGACCGCGGCCGCCTCGCGCTTGCACGCTCGCCCCAGGGCTTCAGCGACGGCGCGCTCATGGCGTGTGAGGGATCGCGATGAGCCGCTTCGGGGCGGGGATCCGGCGCGGGGTGATGGCGGCCGACCAGTTCACGCAGATCGCCAACGGCCTCTTCCGCGATTCCCGGTTGTCCTTCAAGGCGAAGGGCTTATTCGGCTACATCAGCACTCACGTCACCGGCTGGCGCGTGACGGTCGCCGACCTCGTGAGAGCCGGGCCCGACGGGCGGGACGGCGTACGCGCCGGATTGACCGAACTGCAGCGGCACGGCTACCTCATTCGCGAACAGCTCCGGCACGACGACGGGATGCTCGGCGAGATCGTCTACTCGATCACGGACCGACCAGCGGTCATGGACACCGACTTCGTGCACGCGGCCGGTACGGCGTTCGCCTCCGTTTTGGCCGGCGAGGCGGGGCGCTGCTTGGGGGCGGGGATCCGGCGCGGGGTGATGGCGGCGGACCAGTTCACCCAGATCGCCAACGGCCTGTTCCGCGATACCCGGCTGTCCTTCAAGGCGAAGGGCTTGTTCGGACTGATCAGCACGCACCGGGACGGCTGGCGGATGACCGTCACCGACCTGGCGCGTCGCGGCCGCGACGGCGAGGCTGCCGTGAAGAGCGGGGTCAAGGAGCTTGAGAGGCACGGCTTCCTGCTCAGGGAACGTGAGCGCAACCCCGATGGCACCCTCGGCGCGGCCGCGTACTTCATCACCGACCTGCCCAGCCTGCAAAACAGCAGGTCGCAACCGATGTCGGGTTTTCCACCGGTGGATAACCCGACGTCGGTTCATCGGCCCACTAAGAACACCAACAGAAAGAAGACCAACAAGCAGAACACCAGACACCTCCGTCCGTGCGGCCGCAGCGAAGCGATGCGAGCACCTGGACAGACGGACGGGCCGGATACACCGAAGCTTTCGCCGACCGTGCCGGCGGCGGATGAGATGCACCCGGGGATCCAACTGCTGCTCGAACTCGGAGCGGCTCGCCCGGAGCTTCTCCTGACCGGACAGACGCTGACCGACCAGGGCCGCGTCGTAACCGTGATGCTGGAAGCCGGCTGGAGTCGCGAGCAGCTGCGGCACGTCATCGCCGACCGGCCGCTGCCGAAGCCGGTACGTACCTCCGTCGGCGCGATCATCGCCGCCCGGCTCCGCGCTGCCCAGGCCTACCCGCCACCCGCCACCACCACCGCCGGCGGCCAAGAGGAGCCCTTCTTTCAGGAGCCGTTCGTGCTCCCGGCCCGCCGGTCGTCGGCGGCTCCGGCGGCCCGCACGGTGAGCGAAGCCCTCACCTACCGGGCCCTCGTCGAGTGCGCAGGCTGCGGTAGGCCCGGCACTGCCCCCGGCGAAGACCTCTGCCCGGCCTGCCTCGACTGGCCCCTGTGCCGCACCTGCCCCGGGCCGACCCCTCGCCGCGCTCACCCCGGCGGCGACGGCCGCTGCACCACCTGCACCGCCGCCCTGCCCCATCCTCTGGAAGCGAGCACCGAATGACGGCCACGACCCACACACCACCCTGGATGACAGCCCAGCCGCCTCTGCGTCCCTTCGCCCGCAATCCCCGACGGTGGGAGGCCGAACAGGAGCGTGCGCTGCGCACCGGCCACGTCTGCCGCGACACCGGATGCACCGGCACATGCGAGCCCGCGCTCGTGTACGAGCGCACCGGATGGGGCTGGCTGGCCTGGACCGTGCCCGGTGACGGCACCATGCCCGAACGCCCACAGGAGATCGGGGTGCTCACCCCGGGCGCGACGAGGACACAGCGGCTGGCCGCGCGCTGGCTGACCAGGCGCCCCGCCCTGCGCATCGCCCTGACCCGTACCAGCCCCGTGTCCGTGCGGTTCTCCGCCGCCGCCGTGGGGGTCATCAGCCTCTTCGCAGCCCTGTTTGCCCTGAACCGAGGCGTCCCCGCCGACACCGTGCTGCCAGCGATGCTGTTCGCACCCCTGCTTGCCGAGCACCTGCCCGACCGGATCGACGAACGGGCCGGCGAACACCTTCGACGCGTCGAAGACGCCGCTGCCTGCCAGTACCTGCAGCGCCTGGCCGCTCTGCACACCTACCTCGTCCAAGCCGCCGCCGACAACGACCGCTACGAGCTGCGCCGTTCGGCCGAGATCGGCCAAAACCTGCTGTGGGACGCCGCAGGCCTGCTCCAGGACCAGGACACCCGCACGGTCTCGGCTCAACTCATCGACCGCGAAAGGCTGATGGTCCAGCTCGCCGACCAAGTCACCCAGACCCTGGAGCGCATCCGCACCCAGGCCCGCTCCGGCGAAGCGAACCAGCCCGGCGGCCGCGAGGGCCCGTCGGGCCCGTACCCGCCGGGCAGCCAGCCGGCCACACCTCGCCCCACACCCGGCACCTCACCACTGAAGGGAACTGCGTCCATGCAGCGCCAACCGCACCACGGACGTCTACTTCCTCTTCGCGCACGAGCCGTACTACCCGGGCCCCGGCGCCCAGGAGATCAACACCACCGTGGTGGCCGCTGCCTCCCTGCTGCACCCACAGGTGCGCCAGCCCGACGGCGCGCGCATCCACGACCTCCTCACCCGCGGGCGTCGATCCGGCGAGATCATTCCGCTGGCCACCCTCACCCACGAACTGAGCGGTGGTGCCGACTGGCCGAAGGTCGGCGACTGGGAGGGCGTCACCGGCGACCTGGTCCAGCTCGTCCACGCCGGCCGGTGCGACGCCCTCAGCCTCGGCCTGCCCGAGATCGCGCGGGCCCTGCTGTGCACCGGGCCTCACAGCCACGTCCGCGCCTACGACGCGGCGGGCGATGACTTCCTTGTCTACGGGGCCACCGAGCGCGAGACGGTCCTGGCGGAGGTCGGTATGTACCTGGCCGAGCTCGTGGCCGAGCAAGCCCTCTGGCCAGGAGATGGTCTGCTGCCTCCGCTCGTCGACCATGGCTGATACCACGAAGGCCCTGGCACGGGGCGAGCCCACCCGTACGGACGCGTGGCGTGGATTGGCGGGAAGGCGGGCGAGCGGTGCTGCCGTAGCCGCTAGGGTGGCGGCTCGCCTGATTGCCGTTTCGCCGAGGAGCAGCCCGATGCACAGCGCCCCTTTCCGTCTCGTCGTCACAGGCGGCGGGACTGGTGGACACACGTATCCCGCGTTGACCGCGGTGCGCACGTTGCAGGCCCGGCTCGCCGCCGAGGGGCGGGCGCTCGAAACTCTGTGGATCGGGACGGCTGACGGGCTGGAGGCGCGCGTCGCCCCGGCCGAGGGCATTGCCTTCACCACGGTGGCGACCGGCAAGATCCGCCGCTCCAAGAACCCGATCAAGCTGGTGTCACTGACCAACGTCAAGGACATGGCGCGGGTGCCGCTCGGCGTGCTGCAGGCGCGGCGGGCCATCGACCAGTTCCAGCCGGATGCCGTCCTCGCGACGGGCGGCTACGTGGCGGTCCCGGCCGGTCTGGCGGCGCGGATGTGCCACCGGCCGCTCGTGCTGCACGAGCAGACGGTGCGCCTGGGGCTGGCGAACCGCAAACTGGCTGCGTCGGCCGCGCGGATCTGCGTGTCGTCGGAATCGACGCTGGAACTGCTGTCGCAGTCGGCGCGGGCGCTCGCCGTGGTGACTGGGAACCCTGTGCGGCCCGAGGTGCTGTCCGGACACGCGGAGCGGGCTGTCCAGGCACTGGGCCTGTGGGGCTTTGAGCGGAGTCTGCCGACGGTGTACGTGACGGGCGGGGCGCAGGGCTCGCAGCAGATCAACGAGCTGGTCGGCGAGTCGTTGCCGTGGCTGCTGCAGCGGGCGAACCTCATCCATCAGTGCGGTCCCACCAACGAGGCGGCCCTGCGGGCGCGGGCGGCGGAGCTGCCGGCCGAGCTGGCGGCCCGCTACCACTTGGCGGGGTTCGTCAGCGGCGAGCTGCCCGACGTCCTGGCCCTGGCGGACGTCGTGGTGTCCCGAAGTGGGGCGGGGACGCTGGCGGAGCTGACCGCACTGGGCAAGCCGGCCGTGTTCGTGCCGCTGGCGTCGTCGGCGGGGAACGAGCAGGTCCACAACGCCCGGCACCTTGAGCAGGCCGGGGCGGCGGTCGCGCTGACCGGCGAGGTGACGCCGGACCAGCTGCAGATGGCGGTGGGCCCGCTCCTGGCCGATGCCCACGTGCGGCAGGCGATGGCGGAGCGGGCCCGTGCGCATGGCCGAGCGGACGCGGCGGACAGGCTCGTGGACGAGATCCTGGCCGCCGCGCAGGGGCAGCCGGTCACTGCTGGGGCTGGCCGACGTGGAGAGCCGTCCCTGCCTCGATGAGGACGGCGCACGCGTTGAACGCCTCCTGATCCTTGCCCATCGGGTCGGGGACGTCGCGGTCGCCCAGGTACAGGGCGAGCTTGGGCTGCACGTGGTCGTCAGCGATCTCGCGGAGGACGTCCAGCATGGAGGCATCCATGGCCAGGACGCTGTCGGCCCAGTTGAGCATCTCCCGGGTGAGCTGCTGCGCGCGATGGCCGGTGAGATCGAGCCCGAGCCGCCTGGCGGCCGCGACCATCTGCTCGTTGGCGGGCTGGCCTTCCCACTTCCCGATCAGTCCGGCGGAGCACACCTCGAGCTCACCGGCGCCCCGTTTGGCGAGTGCCAGGGCGGCGAACGGGCTGCGGCAGTAGTTGCCGATTCTTGGGATACGGGCGAGGTGAACCGGCTGCCCTGCGGTGCGGCTGAGCAGCTACTGCCCGGACTGACGGTGCACAGGCGGCTGTTTCGCACCGCCGATGGTCCTGAGGCCGGCACGCTGCTTGTCCACTTTGTCTTCCTGGACCGCCCGGTACGAGCACGTTGTGTACGCAAAGGCGGCCCCTATGAGCATGTCGGGGTGGTGCCGTTAGCCTGTCGGTATGCCTGAGCGTGTCATTCCGGGGGGCAGCGGCGGCCTGATCCCGTTGGGTGCTGCGGACGTTCTGTGGGTCGGCTTGACGACCGACAGCGCTGTGCCGACGGCTTCTGCGGCGTTCACCTGTTCTCCTGCCGATGCTCGGGTGGGGTATGTCTTGCTCGGCGGCCGTGTGGTGGCGACGGTGAAGGCAAGCGGCGGCCAGTGGAGTGTTTTGGAGAGTGAGGTGCGCCGGGCGGCAGCGGAACTGAACGCGGTTGAGATGGACTGCCAGGACCTGCTCCGCATCGGTCCGTTTGGTGGCGCGCCGAAGAGGGAGGGCAACGAGACGACGCTGCTGCGCTGGCGCCAGCGCATCGCCCGGGAACTGCAGGAGCTGGGCGAGCCCGAGCGGGCAGCACGACGTGAAGGCGGCCGGCTGTCCCATCTGGCGGGGATCGACTGGCGGCGGATACTCGTGGAGCAAACTCGCGATGGGACGGCGCGGACTTGGTGGCTGCCGCGCGCCGTGGTCAGGCTACTGGATGTGGCCGAGCACACCGAAACGCAGTGGCTGCAAGCCGCGCGGACCTGCCAGGGGAACACGGCTGTCACCGAGCCGCCCGCCCAGGGCTGGCAGGCCCACACCGCCGACGGCCGGCAGACGACAAGCTCCGACTCCTCAACCGCCTTGCTGCGCCCGTACAACGGGGAACTGCAAGGCCACCTGTACTCGGCACTCACGCGGAAACCCGGCACCTCCCGCAAGGTGGCTGGGTGGGCGTGCGCCCTCTGCCGTACCGCACCCGCCGCCGTACTCGACCACTGCCACGAACACGGCTACGTCCGCGCCCCCGTCTGCAACTCCTGTAACACACAAGAACGACCCGACCACCTGTACAGCAACGACATCCGCGTGGCCAACCACTACACACGCCTCTTTGACACCCACACCGCCGACTGGCTCCGCCACTGGCACCGCTGCCCCGGCTGCCGCGCCCGCACCACCCTGCCGCTGCCGCACCTCGCCGCTTGGACGGCCTACGTAGCGTGCCGATCGCTGCGCCCGACCCATCGCGATGCCCGCGGCTCTCGCGCGCGCAAACCCTGTGGTGTGCTGCGCGTGTCTTGGACGGGCAGTCACAACGCGCCCCGTTCCTGCTTGCTCACTGTCGCCGTCGACTTCTGCCCTTCCGGCGAGCACCGTGTCCTGGCGCAAGTCCCCTACCGCGAAGCCGCCAAGCGGTTCAGCACCTGGCTGGCCGAGACCGCCCCCGACGTGGCCGCCGCGGCCGGACCCGACCGCCTGGACGACCTCCCCGCCCGGTTCCGGCCCGTCATCGCGGACACCAGCGGTGAGGGCCTGGCGCTGTTCTGAGTGAACGGGCGAGCTACGACACCAAGCTCAACCCACAGCCGCCCGGGGCCGGTTCGCAGTCCGCCCGGACGCCCACGCAGCCTGCTGCTTCCTTCACCAACGTCAGAAGAAGCCCACACTTCAGTCGTCTCCGGGACCCGCCGCGCCCCGGGGTTTGGACCGGCGGCCTGACCAGCGGTGGGCAGTCGGCGCGGGCCCGCGCCGGCGGTGTTCGACTGTCGTCGCTGCTGTGCCGTTCTCGGCTCTGGCGCTGATCTTGTGACGCGGTAGGTGTCAGTGGACATCGCCGCCGCGGCCACCGGCCCGCTGTGGATGCAGTTGTATTGACTCAAGCGCCGTTACCTGATCCGCCGGGCCGAGGCCGCCGGTTTCCGCGCGCTGGCCCTGACCGTCGACGTGCCCAGGGTGGCGTTCCGTCCGCGGGACGCCGCCAACGGGTTCGCGGTGCCCCGGGCATCCGGGCCATCAACGTGGCGCACGACGTGATGGCCGCCTCGCACGGCAGCCGGGACGGGGAGCCGGCCATCGCCCGGCAATCCAAGGAGCAGTTCGACGCCTCGATCACCCGGGAGGATCTCGCCTGGCTGCGCGAAGTGACCTCCCTGCCCCTGGTACTTAAGGGCGTGCTCACCCGCCTTCGGCCTGCACCGTGTGGTACGCGGCGGGGCCGAAGGCGCCCTGTCGTACGGTCGTTGGGAGCGCGGTGTCAGCCGACCTGTCCGGTCGGCCGCATGGTGATGTGGTTGATGTCCACGCCCGCGGGCTGATCGACGGCGAAGACGATCGTGTCCGCGACCTGCTCGGCGGTCATCACCGGCGCCGCCTCGGGGGTGCCGCCGCGCTCGTCCCAGAACGGGGTGTCCACCACCCCGGGAGCGACGACCGTGACGCCGACCCCCTCCTTGCCGACCAGCAGCCGGGTGTTCTCGGCCAGTGCGTGCGCGGCCCACTTGGTGACCGAGTACAGGTTGCCAGGCGTGTTGCGCACCCCGGCGACCGAACCGATGATCACGATCCGGCCCTTGGACTCCCGCAGGTGTGGCAGGGTCTCCCGCACCAGCAGGGCCGGGCCCAGGACGTTGGTGAGGACCATGGCGCGCATGTCCTCGGGGGCGTGGCTCTCCAGGTTGCCGGGCAGTGAGAATCCGGCATTGGCGATGACGTTGTCCAGTCGGCCCCACGCCTCCACCACGCGGCGCACGGCGGAGGCGACGTCGTGCGCGTCGCTGGTGTCGCCGGTGATCGTCAGCAGCCGCTCGCCCGCTGCGGCCGAAGCAGCGAAGGCGGCCAGCTTGTCCGCGTCACGTCCGGTGACGGCCACGCGGTGGCCCTGCTTGAGCAGGGCGCGGGCGGTGGCGGCGCCGATTCCGGTCGAGCCACCGGTGATCAGCGTGACGGGTTCCATGGGACGGCCTCCTCAGCGATGTGGTCATCGGGGCTCCGCCAGGGCCCCGGATGTCGATGAACACGAGGTGGCGCGTGAGGTCGGCCGACTCCAGGTCGCCGGTTCCCCGAAACGCCTGCACTATACCCAGCGATCTTCCCGCTAAGCCGGTACGCCATCGCTGACCGGCCATGATGCCGCACGAATGGGGCCGAACCCGCGCTGCTGGCCCCCTGTTGGGAGCTGCGCGGCGCCCAGGTCCCAACAGCGTCACAAGATCAGCGCCAGAGCCCCGTTCTCTGCTTCTTTTCGCGCCGCTCTTTCGGGCTGGGTGGTTATGGGGGGCGTTTCGCCGGGGGTTCGTGTCCTGTCGGGGTTCGTCGTCGCGCTGGTGATGGGTCTGGTGGTTCTGGTCGGTTGGCTGCTGTTGCGGGGTGAGGGATCGGGCTGCGTCGCACTCGATGCAGGCTGCTGTGCGGGGTTGACGAAGCGCGGCAAGGGCCTCTTCCCGGGTGAGTGTCCGGGACCAGGCAGCCGAGCAGCCCTTCTGGCCGGGCGACGGACTCCTGCCACCGCTGCGCCAGAGCGCCTGACAGCAACGTGGGACCAGCACGCTGATCAAGCGACCACGACGGTTCAGACAAACGCCTGCCGCCCCAGGACCGGTGTCCTGGGGCGGCAGGCTGATCAACACTTAACGCTCGCGCCGGCGACTCACAGGTCCGTCCACGGGCGAGGCTTGCCACCGACCAGAGGCATCCACACGTCCTGGCCGGGACCGTGCTGCTCCAGGTCTTCCAGCACGGCGGCTCCCAGCCGAACTTCGCGGGCGAAGCCCGCCACGAGCGGGTGCTGAGCCACCATCGCCTGCAGATCGCTCATCCGATTCTCCAGCCTGGCCCGAGAGGCACCGGTGAGCACGAAGAGCACACGGGGAAAGACCGGATACCAGCGCAGCCAAGCAGGGCCTACGGACGCCTGCCTGCGCCGACCGACAGGCTGGGCCTCGTACTGGAACAGGCGGGCGTACTCGATCAGCTTCACGGCCAGCCGCTCACTGCTCATGGTGCTGCGATCGACTTCCATGAAGGCACGGAGCTTTCGCCGGTCTTCGCTCTCGATGACGGTGTAATACATGACCGCGTCGGCCACGATCCGCTCGCCCTCTCCGATGGAGTGGGACACCTCAGGAGTCCAGTCCCAAGGGCCGTGCTCGTGCCCGAACAGGCGGGCGTCTGCGGCGAAAGCAAGGTGAGCGCGAACGACGGCGAGCGTGTGCGGGGTCTTCAGCGACGCCGCCGTGGCCGAGGTGATGGGGTAGGGCGGCCGGCCTCGCAGGACGGGCAGGTCCCGGGTCAGCCGCGCGCCCTCCTGCGTGAGGTACCAGGCGTGGGTACGGGTCCGGTTGGCGTCCGGCAGCACCGTGCAGTCGACGAAGCCGTCGGAGCGCAGCCTGTTCAGAACACGGGACATCAACTGCCGCGAGCCGTCCGGGCGCAGCATCCGGCGCAACTGGCTGGTGGTGGCGATGCGGTGCTGGGCGAGCCCCGCCAGCACCTGGTGGGCCAAGGGCTCAGCGGGGCTCGGGGCCAGTTTCGTCGCCCGAGTTTTCCGCGTGGCGCTGCTCATGAGACGTTTCCTTCCGCGGCCGTGGCGGTCTCCGCAGGAGACCGTTCGGTTGCTGCTTCAGGAAACCCGGGGGCCCCGACCAGCCCCCCGACCACGAAGCCCCGACCATGGTTACGAAGTCGAAACTGCATCGCGCTCTACGTCTTTGCTGAAGTCCCTGGCCCCGACCACGGCCGCGCCCGCGGGCCAGAGCAGTTGGCTCCTGCCGGCGAGTTCGCCAGCCGTACGGCAAGGGGCTGGGGGGAGAACCAGGAAGAGGGCGGCCCCAAGAGAAGTTCGGCGATGGCCGGTCCGCAGCAGCAGAGGGCTGCTGCGGGGCGTGGTGGCGAGCCACGCCATGCCGGCCATCGTGCGACACCCGGCCCGCAAGGGACCAACGACCCGTAACCGGATGCCGCGCCTATGGGGCGGTGGGCGAAGGGGCGCTCACCGCCGGTTTCTGCCCCGGGGTTGGGCGGCCTGCTTGAGGATCCGCCGGCGGGTCCACCGTCGGCGCCCGCCCTTCTCCGTGAGCGCGTCGGGGGTTTCCAGCAACGGCAGATTGCCCTGGGACAGGCTGCTGGAGAAGGAGTTGACGCTCTTGAACCCCAGCAGTGCCGCGGCTTGAGTCGCTCCGAGGAGCTCGTCGGGGTCGCCGTCAACGGGCACGTCGGGCAGTGCGGGCGCGGTGCGCTTCGCGTCGGCTTGCCTGCCGCGGCCGGGCCGGGTGGCCATCCAGTCCAGCAGCGTCTGCACGCGCCACATCTGTCGGCGGTAGGGGTTTTCGGCGGTGCCCAGCTCTTCGACGACGTCCGGGTCGGGGAAGTACCCGGGGTGGTCGCGGACGAAGGTGGTGACCTGGTTGGGGTTCTTGTAGCCCAGGAACCTCGAGGCATCGGCGGCGTTCAGCAGGTCCTGAGGGTCACGGGCGGGCGGTTTGTGCTCGCGCAGTCGTGCCGGTGGGCGGTTCGCGAACCACTCGGTGACCTTCGCGTGGTCCCACAGGCGGGCGCGGCCGCGCATGCCGGCGATTTCAGGGAAGCCGTTCTCGGCGCGGTCGTTGTAGAGGCCGCTGATCCGTGCGGGCGTCAGGCCCTGCTCAGCCGCGATCTCGGCAGCGTCGGCCAGGCGAGGCTCACGGCGCGAGGTCATGGCAGAGGTGTCCGTCCTGTCGGAGGTGAGCCGGCCTGCCCGGCTCACAACTCACATAATGGCAGGAGCTTGGGGTGGGGGTCCAGCACGCTACCCAGGGTTTCCCGGCCAGAGCGGGGAAGAGGTCACTCCTCCGGGATCAGGCACACACCGCGGCGAGCCGCGTCCTCGGCCATCTCCGAGTAGGCCAGGGCCGCCGGAGTCATCTCCCACTCGGCCAGGGCGAGCAGCAGGACCAGCTCGTCGCGGTCCTGGGTCGCGTCACACGGCATGCCGGCCGCGGTTGCGGCCGCCACCAGATCCTCGCCGGACAGCCCGGCGAAGCGGGCCGCCACCGTGTCGCGCAGGTCTGCAAAACCCTGCTGGTACAGCTCGCTCGCATCGCGCAAGAGCAGCAGGAGGTCCTCGTCGTGGCTGGCCGGTGCGGCCGCGGCGAGGTCGAGGAGGCGCTGGGTGGTCGTCGTCGTCATCATCAGCAGTATGCCCTTTCAATAAAGATCAGAGGCTTGTGGGAAATCTCCGAGCGGAGCGGCACAGCCGTCCCACGGCGAGCGTCGGGTCCGCCGGGCCAGGTCGGGGCTCCTTGCGGGGTTCCTGCTCAAGCGCTGCGCGGACCTGCTCCTCGAGGGCGGTGAACTCAGGGCCGTCGTCCGGACAGACCACGCCGGGGTCGGGTGCTCCGCAGGCCGCGGCGTGCCGGATGAGATCGGTGATGCGCCAGTCGGCGCGGAAGCTGTCGCCTCGCACCCGATCGACCTCGGCGTACAGTTCGGCCAGCCGCGGCCGCCGGGCGATGGAGAGCAGCACATCGTGGCGGGAGGCGAAGACACACAGCGAACATGAGCAGCTTTTCCGGACTAAGAGGGACCCACCCCGTGCACGAGGCCCTGGCCGCGGCGGCGAAACCGCGCTCTCCGTGGACATCTCCGTCGCCAGGGCCGTTGTCAGTGGCCGCGGCTAGCCTGCGGGCATGATCGAGACGACCGGTGACGACCGCCGCTTGCCGCCCGCCCTGGCCGCCGTCGCCCAGGTGGAGTTTGACTACGACGACGGCGAGGGCGTGGACTTCGAGCCCTACGACGCCTTCGACTCCGCAGAGGAGACCACCGACTGGATCCGCAACTGGACCGGCAACCACGAACTGGACGGCGACGCCTACCGGGTCTTCGGACAGGACGGCACCGGCGGCCTCGTCGCCCTGTGGCGTGTGCGCCCGGGCCGGCCTCTCGCCGAACAGCCCGTGGTCTTCCTGGGCTCGGAGGGCGAGCGTGGCGTCGTGGCCGGAAACCTGTCCGACTTCCTGTGGCTGCTGGCCGACGGCCTCGGCCCGATGGAGGTCGTCGAGTACGAGCAACGCGAAGCGCGACCGAACCCGGCACTGACCGAACTCGCCGAGCGCCACGCCACCACGGCGCGCCGACCCGCCCGGGACATCATCACCGAGGCACAGGCCGAGTTCCCGTCCTTCTCGGAGGACCTGGACAAGCTCTGCCGCTGACGCGGTCCGCTCTCGCGCTCAGCGCCACTCGACGGCGAACGCCCGGGCGGGGTTCTCGGTGAGGACGGGGTTCATCAGCTCCTCACCCAGCTCCAGCGCGAGCCGCGGCCGCACCCCGCAGCTGCGTGGAATGGGCACGGCCCGGCTTCGGGGCCCTGATCCGCGACACCAAAGACCGAGAGACCGCCACGGTGCTGGTCTCGGCGCCCGCGTGGCAGAGCTTCATTGGCTGGGTGAAACGAGACCAGTAGGTGCCCGGCTACTTCGGCGTCCGAACTGACCAATAGCACCACACGCCGAGTGCCTAGGCCCCCTCCTCGGTCCTCGAGTGTGGGGGCCTTTCGCGCGCTCGTAGACTTCCGGGCATGGAGGGCTGGAAGTTCTGGTGGGGAATCGCTGCCTTCTTTCTGGGCGGCCTGGCAACGCAGTTCACCGGTTGGCTCGCGTACAGGCGACAGCGGGCGGAGAGGGTCGAGGATGCTGCGGCAGCCGCCGCACAGCGGCGGGCCGACTTTGAGCTTGAGCACTTGATGGCGACGAACCAGAAGCTGCACGACTACCGCGAAAGATTTCTGGAATTCTCCGCTGCCGCCATGGAGGTCGGCTCGTCCGCTGACCAGGAACATGCCGCCCGCAACCAAGTTCTGGAGGAGGCCAACGCAACACTGAACGTCTGCGAGGTCGCCCTCTACGCGCACATCGGCTTCATCCTCGATGACGTAGTCCGGGCGTCAGTACTACGAGCCACCCAAGCAATCGAGGCAGCAGCGACCCTCGCCATCGGCGGAGGAGCAGTCGACTACCCCGCAGTGAATAGAGCCGTCAGCGAGGCTTACGACACGCTCTCGGCTCGAGTCCGCCAGTTTGTACGCCGACAGTGCGAGGCGATGACCTGCTACGTGACGGCCGGCGGTCGCACAAAATTAGCGACGACTCCCACAGCCCTGGGGGCTTCGATCGGCACGCCTTCGGCTCGGTCCTCATGACCGCGCAGGGGGCCTTGCTTCATGTCCGTGGCTGCATCACGTCAGAAGCCGTTGCGCGCAACGGGCCGGAGAGTCGACGGCCGCCGTGCAATTCTGCGCAATCTGGCTGCACGGCCCCGCTATCCACCGCATCCTGGGTGCTCATCGACGGCACGAGAAGGAGACGGCCATGGCCCTGCAGCTCCGCATGCTCGGCACCACCAGCGACGACGGAAAATGCCCCACGCTGTACGAGGACGTGGCAACCGGAGACATCGTCGTGCAGGGGTACACCGTCACGGGCCCCGAAGACGTCGCGCAGCTGCAGAACGTCCTCGACGGCGAGTCGTTCGTGCGCGTCCCACGCGAGCTGCTCACCCGCTTCGCCCCCAAGGAGTAGGCCGCGTGCCGCAGTACATCGACGACAGGACGTTCGGCAGCTACTTCGAGACGTTCGAGCACACCGCTTGGAGACTGGAGACCCGCCGCGGCTACGGCTCTGACCGGGCGGGCGAGAAGTACTGCCGCTACCTCGAAACCGGCACTGTGCCCGATGACTCTGACCGCCCTTGGTGCGTCAACGTCCGCGCGCAGACGTCCCAGGGCAAGCGGTTCGAGCGGGTGAGGATCGTCGACGCCCCGCCGACCTCGGAACAACTGTTCCTGCTCGCCTCGGCAGCCACCAACAACGAGGCCGGCGAGGACATCCGGAACCTGTGGCGGGCGGACGCCGAGAAGCTGCGGCTGCCCGCCGTGGACTTCTGGCTGTTTGATGCACGCTGCGCCCTGGTGCTCCACTTCGACGACGCCGACGGCTACCTCGGCGCGGAACTCGTCGAAGACCCGGCCAGCATCGCGGCGTTCTGCCAGGTCCGTGATGCGGCCTGGCACTACGCGATCCGGCGCGAGGAGTTCGCGGCGCAGGTAGCTTCGAGGGGGTGAGCACCGACTACCAGCAGGCCCGTGAGGCGCTCGGTGCGCGGCTACGTGAGCTGCGCACCGAGGCCGGCCTGAACGGCAAGGAGTTCGCCGAGCGGATCGGCTGGCAGCGCTCGAAGATCAGCCGACTGGAGACCGGCAAGCAGACCGCCACGGCGGTCGACGTCGAGGCATGGGCCCAGGCCGCCGATCAGCCCGGCGCGGCCGAGGAACTGCGGCGCAGCGTCGGCGGCCTGCAGCGGCTGGAGACGGCGCACCGCAGCTGGAAGCGACAACTGGCCGCCGGCCACCGCGCCGTGCAGGAAGGCCACGCCGTCCAAGAGGCGCAGGCCGAGACGATCCACATCTTCGAGTCCGGCGTTATCCCCGGCATCTTCCAGACCCCGGACTACGCCCGCGGCGTCCTCACCGACGTCTCCAACCGCCTTGGTACGCCCCGCGACGTCGAGGAGGGCGTGCGGGCCCGCATGAAGCGCCAAGAGGCCGTCTACGAGCCAGGGCACCGCTTCCACGTGCTGATCTGGGAGGCTGCCCTGCACGTCGTGCGGTGCGCCCCGGAGACTATGGCCGCGCAGCTCAACCGGATCAGCGGGTTCATTGGCCTGGACACGGTCACCCTCGGCATCATCCCGCTGGGCGCGCGGACACCGTTCTCCCCGAAGCACGGGTTCTGGATCATTGATGAGCGACTCGTCGTCGCCGACACCTGGAACGCTGAGCTGTGGCTCGACGCTGCGGATGACGTCGCCTACTACCGCAAGGTGTGGAGTCTGATGGAGGAGTCCGCCGTCTTCGACCACCAGGCACACCGCCTGATTGCCCGCGCGCGGGCTGGTCTGACCCTCTCGTGAGCAATCCCCGGCAACGCCCCTGACTGTGCGCGCAATCCCGCGCAATCGGCGCGCAGGGCCGCAATCGCCCTGCATACGGTCAGGTCATGGCCCACTCAATGCGCTTCGCCGCACTGTACGAGGCCGGGGATACGTGGCTCGCCGACTGCAGCGAACACCCGGACCTCGTCCGCGCAGCATGGGACGAGGAACGCCTTGCCCCCATCGTCTCCGGCGCTCACTGGCTCGTCGCCGAGTCCAGCCTCACCCGGGGATGGCCGGCGGCCTCGAGGATCCGGAACGCACCACACGGCCCCGTCCTCGCCGACCCCGACGCCAACAAGATGTTCTGGCTCATCGAGCCGAGGGCCGCCGAGGAACTCGCCGACGTCCGCCAGCTGACCGTGCGCCCCGCGGGCTGGTCGCTGTCCTGCCCGCACACCGGCTGGCAGGTGGAAGGACAGTTCTGGCTGTGGCGCCCCGATGGGACCGGCCACCTCAACGACCCCGCTCTCATCGCTGCCGCCTTCGGTCCCGGCGGCTACAGCACCGACGCGGAGGCCCTCACATGACGACCGCCGAAACCCGCGCCCTGATCGACATCCCTGACAATCTGCTCCCGCTCATCCTGCTGCCTCCGCTGGAAGTCCTGCCCGACGCCAGGGCTCGCGGCGCCGAGTGCGTGTGGGGCGGCGAACCGCTGTCCACCGCGACAGCCATCGACCTCGGCGAGCGCGAGACCGAAGGCGGCCACTGGTTCCCTCGCGCCTGCCGGCCCTGCACCCGCCGCGCCGTCCTGGCCGCACGCAACGACCACCCCGGCCGGTGCGAGCAGTGCACGGACGACGCCACGATCTGCGAGACCCGCCGCGCCCTGCACGCCCTCGCCCTGGAGCTACGCCGATGAACTGCGCACGCTGCACCGAGACGATCTGGCCCGACGAGGAGACCGAGGAGATCCACAACGTCGGGGCGACTGCTATTGGCTCTGTCATCGTCGTGCATGCGCGGACTTGCCGACGCGCTCCCCAGCAGACGGCGCCGAGACAACCCTGAAAAGGGCTCCCGCTCCCAACGCACGCCGATCGCGTCGGGGGCAGGTAGGACTCCAGCGGCCTCCCCGACGGCGGATCGGGAGCGAGGTCGTCCGCTGGAGACGTGGTCGTCCCCGCCCCCGTCGGGGACGACCACACAGCACCATCAATGCCTAGGCTGCGGGGGCACGAAGGGAGGCCGCATGCCCGAGTGGATCGACCCGCGGCACGCGGATCTGGTCGCTGCGTGGAAGCGCACGCAGCAGCCGGACTCGCGTGACCCGGAAGAGCCCAGGCCAGCGAGGGGCTTCATCGTCCCGAGCGAGGGCTGACAGGTAGGGCGGCCCCGGCAGGCGCAACCGGCGGACGGGAACGAAGAAGCCCCAGCCGGGATGTACCCACCAGCTGGGGCCTCTCTTGCGTGTGGCGTTACACGGGGCGGATGTTCTCCGCCTGCGGGCCCTTCTGGCCCTGCGTAACGTCGAACTCGACCTTCTGGCCCTCCTGCAGCTCGCGGAAGCCCTGGGCGGCGATGTTCGAGTAGTGGGCGAAGACGTCCGGGCCGCCACCCTCCTGCTCGATGAAGCCGAAGCCCTTTTCCGCGTTGAACCACTTCACAGTGCCCTTGGCCATGTACCTGTCTCCTTCGAGGGGACTCGTATCGGGTCCCGCACCGTGCGGGTCCCGGAGGTGATCGCCCTGGTCCGGAGAGGCGTTGAACAGCAAAAACGCCCGCGATGCGATCACGGGCGAACGGGACTTCGGAACCACGACTGCTGATTACGACGCTACACCGGCTGGTGTAGCTCGGCCACAAGACACCACGACGACAACGCGACCCCCGTGGGGCAACCGCCGCCACTGACAGCCGTCCCCCGAATGCGCCTCACCTGCCGTTAGGCGAGGCTGAGGCTATGGCTGAGCGTCGCGTGATCGTGTTCCCGCCCGGAGAGGGTGGCGGCCGTCGCATCCACGTCGGCAGCGAGACGCTGGGAACCGCATACAGCCTGCATGACCTGAGCGTGTTCCTGGAGCGTGCCGGCCTGGAGGGGTTGGACGTGGTGGACCTGGTGAACTCGCCGCTGATCGAGTGGCACGGTGGCGGCCCGGAGGTATGGGTGCGCTGAACGCCCGTCGGTGGGCTGGCGGCCGTCGTCACCTGTTCGACGCACAGCGGTCGCTGACGCACGCGGGTTCGCGTTCGCTGGGAGCGAGCCCGGCATGCGACCGGAGCTCGCCCCCCTCAAGCCAAGGAGACACAGCCATGGACCAAGGCAAGATCCATGAGTGGAACGCGGACCCGGGTGAGGGAAGCATCAAGAACGACCAAGGTGGTCCCGTGCTGTACTTCACGGTAGACGACCTCGTGATCGACCCCGACGAGATCCATCCCGGGGACACCGTCTCGTTCCAGATCCAAGGACCGGGACGCGCGGCCAAGGTCAACAAGGCCTGAGTCTCGACAGCAGCGCGCGGCAGGCACCACGGTGAACGGGTGGTGCCTGCGTGGGTTTCTGGGCCGTGCAGATCAGCCGCGGCCTGGTCGTGAAGGAGCTAGGCACCTCCAGCAAGCCCGCTGAGTGATAGCGCCTATCCCTGCCGTGCCGCACCCGTCCAACAGGCTGTGTAGTCGCCCGTGGCCGGGTCGACCTCGCCCGGATCGAACGGCAGTGGGAGGACATCCTGCGCATCATCGGCTCCATCCACACCGGCGCCGTCCGCGCGTACGACGTGATCCGGATGCTGTCCCGGGACGGACGTCCGACCCCGCTTGGGGACGCGATCGCGCACTACGGGCGGATCGCCAAGTCCCTGCACATCCTGCGTTTGGCCGACGAGCCCGGCTACCGGCGCCAGATCAAGGCGCAGGCCAACCTCCAGGAGGGCCGCCACGCGCTCGCCCGAAAGATCTTCCATGGCCGCTCAGGGCAGCTCTACCAGCGCCACCAGGACGGCATGGAGGACCTGTTGACCGAACTACTGGGGTGTGAGCCGACGAGTCCCCGGAGATCGACGCCCACTTCGAGCTGCGGAAGGTCGCGCTCGGCGTCTGCGCACGCGACTTCGGCACCCCCTGCGTCCACGAACACGCCCCGTCCTGCGGCCCGATCTCGAGCAGATGCCCCGCTTGGAGGAGATCCACGCGAACCTGCTCGACCGGCTCCAGGAGGCCAAGGAACAGGGGTGGCTCGGCGAAGTCGCCGCGATCGAGGCCAGCCTCGCCGCCGCCGAGCAAAAACTCGCTGTGATGCGCGACCTCGCCACCCGGCATCCCACCGTCCATCTCGGCATGCCGGACTTCCGCACTGCCGCCGGCAGGATCACCCCCGAACCGAGCGAGGAATGAAGCCCTCAGAAGTTCAGAACTGCTGGTTTGGATGTTCTGTGACGGTGGGTGGCTTCAGTGGCGGGCCGCCTCGATCAGGCGTCGAAGGGCGGTATGGGCGGGTGGGCCCCAGGTGGGTTTGCCGCCGGGGCGGCCGTGGATGCCAGCCTCTCCGATGAGGATGCAGGCGAGGGCTTTCAGCACTGCCCAGCCGCGGGCGCGGCGCAGGGTCGCCGGGTCCGGGGCTGGCTGGTAGGCGTCATGGAAGCGGGCGGCGGCGCCGTCCGGCAGCAGCATCCACGCGGCGGCGAGGTCGCAGGCCGGATCGCCCGCGCAAAGGTCGCCGAAGTCGATCACGCCGCAGAAAGTGCCGTTCTCGGTGAGGACGTTGGCCGGATGCAGGTCGCCGTGGAGCCACAGCGCCGGCCCCCTCCAGTCGGGCGCGGCGGCAGCGTCTTCCCAAATGGCGCGGACGGCGTCCGGGTCGGGGATCAGCCCTGAATCGGTGGCCGAGGCCAGCGCCTGGGCGAACCCCTCGGCATGGTCGGTCAGCGGCCCTCCACGGTCGCGGCCGGTCGGCGCCCCGTCGGGGGCAGGTCGGTGTAGAGCGGTCAGGAAAGCGGCCAAGGTGTCGGCCGCCTGAGCGGCGCGCGTGGCGGGGGCGCGGTCGGCGGGCGTTCCCGGCACCCAGGTGGTGACGATCCAAGGCCGCGGAAACCGCTCGGAGGGCTCGCTGAGGCGCTGCGGGACGGGGACCGGCAAGGGAAGATGTGGGGCGAGAGCGGGAAGCCACTCGTGCTCCTTGCGCAGCAGCGCGTCCGCGGATTGCGTCGCCCAGGGCAGCCGGACGGCGAGGTCGTCGCCGAGCCGCCACAGCTGGTTGTCCCAGCCGCGCGCGCCGAGCCTTACAGGGTGCTCGGCCAGGTCCGGGTGCTGGTCGCGGAGCAGATCCCGGACCAACTCCGCGGTGATCTCGATCTCGGTGTGGGTCATGCGGAGCAACCGTAGTCGGGCGCCGACCCACCGCTGACAAACCTCCCACCGTCGCTGAACGTCCTAGATCAGCAGTTCTGACACATCAACAGCCCGCGACTCACCCGACGTTGTCGGTCCACCGAACTTCTACACAACTACTTTCCGTGGCGAATGAGGACGGGAACGGCAACTCGCCGCCAGGCTGGGCTAGTTCGGATAAGACCAGATCGGCGCCCTCGGCCTGGTCCTCAACGCCGTCGTCCTCTTCAACACCCGGTACATGGATGCCGCGGTGAACCAGCTGCGCGCAGAAGGCTTCGACGTCCGCGACGAGGACGTGGCCCGCCTCTCGCCGTTTGTACGGCAGCACATCAACATGCTGGGGCGGTACTCCTTCCAGCTTCCTGACCTGCCCGGCGGACTGCGGCCCCTACGCGATCCGGATGCCAGCGAGCAGTGAGGACCTTCCCGGCCTGACGTACCTGAGTACTGCATGACCCCACGGCCCGGAGTTTCCATTCGCCGCAGTGCATCGACTGGGGACTGCGGGCCGACCGGAGAACCCGGGGCAGTGCCCATGATGATGATCTCTACGCCGTAGGTTAGGCACATGGTGGAGGGAACGCCGGGCGCGGCGAGAACGCAGTTACCGGGGAAGCAGAAGCGAGGGCGGCACGCCGCCACGAAGTCCGGCGCGGCAAAGGGCGGGCTGATGCGCTCGTCCATGCTGATGGCGGCAGGGACGGTGGTGTCTCGGGCGACGGGCCTGCTGAGAACAGTCCTACAGGCCGGGGCGCTCGGGACAGGGCTGCTCGCTACGACGTACAACCAGGCCAACGTGGTGCCGGCGAGCCTGTACTTCCTGCTCATCGGCGGTGCGCTGAACTCCGTGCTGGTTCCGCAGCTGGTGAGGGCCAGGATGGAGCAGCCGGATGGCGGACGGGCCTTCGAGCAGCGTCTGGTCACCCTCACGATGTCCGTGCTGGGAATCGGCACGCTGCTGGCCGTCTGGGCGGCGCCGCAGATCATCAGCCTCTATCAGAGCGACTCACCGGCCAACCACGAAGCGTTTCAGCTGACGGTGGTCTTCGCGCGGTTCCTGCTCCCGCAGATCTTCTTCTACGGACTCTTCAGCATCCTGGGCCAAGTGCTCAACGCCCGGAACAAGTTCGGTGCGATGATGTGGACCCCTGTCCTCAACAACGTCGTCCTGATCACCATGTTCGGCGTATACCTCGGCATGATGGCCGTCCCGGACTCAGTCCAGGACATCACCCAGACCCAGGTCACGCTGCTCGGCGCGGGCACCACACTCGCCCTCGCGATCCAGGCGCTCGCCCTGATCCCCTTCGCCAGGGCCGCCGGTTTCCGCTTCCGCCCACGTTTCGACTGGCGCGGCACAGGGCTCGGCAAAAGCATCAGCGCGGCCCGTTGGACCCTGTTGTTCGTCCTCACCAACCTCGTAGCCAGCACGGTGGTGACCCGCTACGCCTCCGCCGCAGACACGGCACTGCCCAATGGCGGCGTGGGCTTTTCCGCCTACACCTACGCACAGACCATCTGGTCGCTGCCGCAGTCCGTCATCACCGTCTCGCTGGTCACCGCCCTGCTGCCACGAATGAGCCAGGCCGTCGCCGAACACCGCCTCGACGACATGCGGGGTGACCTCTCCCGAGCACTGCGGATCAGCGGCGTCGTCATCGTTCCCGCCGCCTTCTTCTTCGTCGCCCTCGGCCCGCAAATGGCGCAGGTGGTCTTCGCTCACGGAGCAGCCCATCCGGCATCCATCGTGCCGTTGGGCCAGATGCTCCAGGCTTTCGGACTCGGCCTGATCCCCTTCTCTGCGCAGTACATGCTGCTGCGCGGCTTCTACGCCTTCGAGGACACCCGGACCCCGTTCTGGATGGCCGTGTGGATCAGTACCGCAAACATCGCCCTGGCCACCGCCTGCCATCTGCTGATGCCCCCGCGATGGGCCGTCACCGGCCTGGCCGGCGCCTACGCCGCCTCGTACGCCATCGGCCTGCTCATCACCGCGACGCTGTTGCGACGACGCCTCGAAGGCCGCCTGGACGGCAAGAGGCTGTGCCGCACCTACGGCAAGCTGACGGCCTCTGCCCTCGCGGCGGGAACGCTGGGCTGGTTCGTGGCCCGCTCCTGCTCCAGCACCGTCACCTCGACCACCTGGGCACCCGCTCTGGGCCTCGCCGCGGGGGGCCTCACGATGCTCCTGGTGTTCGTGCTGCTCGCACGAATCTTCAAGATCAGCGAGCTGCGGAGCCTGCCGGGCCTGGGGCGAGCGCCCGGTCTCGGCTGAGCACCCGCGGCAAGGGGGCTGGATAGTCCGTGATGCGGATCTATCCGGGCCCGCGCCGACGCCTGGTCTGACGGTCAGACAGCGCGCAGTCGAGGGGGGTCAGGCTGCTCCGGCTCGACCTCCGCAACTACCGTGAGGGGAACGGGGGTCTCGGCGTCGGTGGTCTCCTCCGCCCGGCGGCGCAGCTTCGACTTAAGGCTGATCAGCCCGCTCTTGACGTGAGGCGCGGCCTTCATCGCGGCGGCCCCCAGCGCGACGCCCGTGCCGAGGATCACCAGGGCCGTCTTGGTCCCGTCGAACAGCACGGCGTGCGTAACGAGCGTGTTGTCGTCATCCCGCGCCAGCGGGCTCTCTCCGCCCGGAGTGCTCGACTTCGAGAAGCGTGTGTCGGAGGGACGCCTCGTCAGCATCAGTTCCCAGATCCAGTCACCCCGGTTGAACTCCATGACGCAACTGTAGAGGCGGCCAGGCACGCCGCGGCCCGGAATGCCATGTTCTCCACTTTGGTCAACGGACGAGGACCCGAAGAACCTTTGCCGAGGGCTCCGGGGCGAGAGAGGATGCGTCCATGATCGACACGGATGAGAACCCCGAGGAACAGGTCGCGATCGCTGCGGCGAAGGACGGTGAACTGCGCCTGCACGACCCCGCCGTCCGCGCCTCCGCAGTCGGCGTCCGGCTGTTCGACCCAGAGTTCGTCGAGGTCGGTGCCTCCGGGCGGCGCTGGACGTACGAGGAGATGGTCGCGGACCTGCCCACCCTGCACGGCGGAGCGGACAGCCCGCACATCGAGGCCTCCGGCATGCGCGGGGTGCTCCTCGCCCCGGACCTCGTGCACCTGACGTACGAGAGCGTCATCGCCGGCCGCCGGGCCCGCCGCAGCTCCCTGTGGCGCAAGGGCGAGGGCGACACCGGATGGCGGCTCTACTACCACCAGGGCACCCCCGTCCCCGAGGGCTGAACCGTCCCCGGCTCTACTCCTGAACGAGGTCGTAGACAGCCCGTTGAGGGTCGGTTTTGACGATGAGCCCGTCTGCGCACAGGTCGCGCAGGATCAGCCGGACCCGTTTCTCCGCTGCCCGTTGGTCTTCCCACGTGTGACCGTGGTCGCCGAGAGCCTTGATGGCGCGCTGCGGATCCCAGGTGCCGCCAAGGGCGCGAATCGCCTGGGCGAGGACGTGCCGGTCGGGATGATCCTTCTTACGGTGGTTGGCGATGCTGGCAGGGGCGCCGCTGTAGTTGCAGTCGGCGCACTTCTCCCACGAGCAGTCCGGATCGGTGACGGCGGCGTGGCGGACGGAATGGTGCGAGCCGAAGCCGTGGGCGTGGAGCAGTTGAGCGACGGACCCGTCGTACTTGAGGGCCATGAGTGCTGCTTCGGCGATTTTGTCGTGGCCGGCGGCGAAGAACTTGCCCAGGCCGACGTCCTTCCCGCAGCCGCACCAGCACTTGCCGGTCGGGATGAGGCGAGGCTTCTCATTGCTTGGCATGAACTCAAGGTAGCAACCCTTGGATTGAAGCCAAGGAATGAACCCAAGGATGCCGTTCAAGGGTTGCGTCGGCGCTATCAGGCGTACAGCCGCAAGCCGACTTCATGCACAGCAGGGTCAGCGGCGCGCGTCGCCGGGGGCGAGCAGGCTGGTCAGCTCAGAGATCGCCTCAGGGGACGGCTTGAAGTACCGGCGGACGTTCTCCGGCTTCTTGTGCCGGGACTTGGCCATCAGCATCAGCAGGGAGGCGCCCTGCTCTCCGAGGTGGGTGAGGGCGGAGTGGCGGTACTCGTGCAGGAACACCTCCTCGGCGAGCGCCGCCTCGCCCACCGGCACGGCCATCGCCGCGGTGCGGGTGTGCCTGAGATCCGGATCGTCCTCGGTGCTCGAGAGTGCCGCGACGAACGGGCTCCATCCGACGTGCATGCCGTCCGCGGTCCGGCGCTCCGTCGTCGTGAAGTACGCGGCGACCGCGGGGCGGCCGTCGCCGGGCTGCTCCGTCACGAACTTCAGGACGCGGTCAACGACAACCTGCCGCTACGCCTCCTCGGTAGCCGAAAGGGCTTCGGTGATCAGCGCGTCCAGAGACCTGGGTGCAAGACGGCGGAGCGCGTCGCGCACCGGAGGCTCGGTCGGCGCGGCCAGCAGTTGGGCCAGGTCGAGGGGCTTCATCGGTGGTGTCCTGCCTCGCGTGATGCTCGGGGTGGCCGGCTCGCCGTCCGGGCTCCCGCATCGCCAGAAATATCAATAATAGTGGGTATTGGGCGAGTGCGAACCCACCCTTGACCTGCCGTTTGGCCGCTAGTCGCAGTCCCGGCGCGGCGGCAGGGGGAAGCTGCACCGGGGGTCGAGCCGCACCCACCGCTCGCAGTACGCGGTCACGCGGTTGGCGGTGCACTCGCCCCACTGGCACTCGAAGGCCTCGCGTGGCCGCACAGCAGGCACCGCCCAAGGGCGGTCCCGTGCAGCTCGCACGGTACCCTGCGCTTGCGCTGCGGCAGGAGTTCAAGGGCGGGGCGGGGGCGCTCGAGATGGGCGGGCTCGGCGGCCGGGAAGGATTCGTCCCCGTCGCGGACCCAGCGTGGTGACAGCTCATCGAAGCCGCTCGGGCGTGGTGTAGTACGGCTGGCCGGCCGGAGTAAAGACCATGGACAGGTGGCCGTCGGAGACGAGCGCCTCCAGGCGGCGGTGGCTGAACTCCCGCATCAGGGAGAGCATCTCGTGCTGGCGCAGGCTCCAGGCGTACCCGTACCGGCGCAGGATGCGTCGCTCGGTGGCCGCCGGGCCGCTCTGGGCGGCGTCGAGTGTCTCCACGGCCGCAATGGCGGCAGTGGGGTTGGAGGCCAGTTCGCGCGCTGCGTCCTCCACGGCCGGGCGGGTGGTGTGGCTGCTGAGCGCGTACCAGTGGAGCTGGTCCACGACCTGGTGGGCTCCCTCGTGCCCGGTGGCGGCGTACCGGGCGGGCGGCCGGGGGGTGGCGTCGGGGCATGACGGAACTCCATCCGTGTAAAAGGACCTGCGGGATCGGGGCAGTTGCCCGGTCGGGGAGGGCGGCGGTCAGGCGGTGGGCAGCGGCGTGTAGGAGGAGAAGACGTAGTGGCCCAGGTCGCGCAGGGCGCTGGCGGTGAGATCCACGGCCGCGGGGCTGCTGTCGGTCGGGCAGGTGTACGCCTCGATCTCACTGTTCCAAGCGAATCCCTGGAGGGTGAGGGTCTCCTCGGTGCCGGGCGTGAGGTCGTCAGAGGACCTGGGGGCGGCGACCAGTCCCTGGGCGGGGTCGGGTATGACGAGGAACACCGGGTCTCCTTCCGGCGCGGGCCACCCGGACGGGGCGGCCCGCAGGTCAGGGCGGACGGCTGGTCAGTGAGTGACGGTGACGGTGTAGTCGGCGTCCAGGACGGCGAGCGCGGCACGAATGACGGCGCGGGTCTCCTGGCTCGGTACCGAGCAGGGGAAGTCCAGGGCGTGCACGGCGTCGTCCAGGTCGAGGTCGCGCATGGGCAGCGTGTATCCACTGCGGTAGAGGGCGGTTGCGGTGGCGACGCGGCTGCGGTTGTAGGCGATGGCCTCCTCGGCGGTGATGTCGGTGCCGAGCGCTTCGCGCGCGGTGGGCGGCAGTGCCGCGATCCCGGCGCTGAACCGGCGGGCGGGAATTCGGAGGCGTGCCGATCGCAGGGCGCGGCGCAGCGTTCGAAGCATGGCAACTCCTGGGACTGGAAGGGGGAGGGGCCGTCACGGGATGGGGGAGGTGACGACCCCGAGCTTACTGCTAATAATAGTGTGAGTCGTGAGGGTGTGAACCCACCCCTGACCTGGTCGTTCACTCCCGCGCGGGTTGGGCGAACGCAGCCAGCATGGAGATCACCCGTTCGGGGCGGCCGGACGCTTCGACGGTCACCGACTCCCCGGAGGCTCCGACGATTGCGCACACGCTGTCCACTTGGACGGGGCCTTGCTGTCCGGGCGGGCGGACGTCGTGCTGCCAGATGATCCGTGTACGCCGGTACTGCTATTCGATGCGGGCGCCGGGGAGCGCGCCGGCCACAGCATCGGCGACTGCGGCGCGGGCGCTGGCCTCCGCCTGCTGCCGGGCGGCGATCTGGGCGGTCAGTTCGGCGGCCTCGGCGTGCAGCGGGTGCAGCCGCCGGGTGATCTCGCGTGCCACATGGCGGGCGCTGATCGACGTGACCCCGATCGACGGGGCCTGCACCTGGGCCTCGTCCGGGAGGGCCGCGTAGACCTTGAGCCTGCTGGGCTGCCCGTCGTCGGGTTGGCACAGGCGTACGGCGGCCGTCGCCGTCGACGATGAGCCGTGCCAGACCGCGGGCGTACTCGGGCAGCGGGGCGGTCCGGCAGTGCGTGCCCAGCTCCCGCGCCACATCGTCGGCGAATGCGTCGAACTGCTCCTGGGTGGTCAACTCCTGTGGCATGGCGGCGTCGTCACTCCTTCGGAAGGGTGGTGGGGTGACCTGCTCGGTGCGGTGCGGTCGCGTCCTGGTCGCGGGGCTCGGCGTCTCGTCGGAAGTCCTCGGCGGTGTAGCCGGTGTCGCAAGCCGACTTACAGAACTGACCCGGTGCTGCGCCGCACGTCTCGCACCAGTCGTCGAAGTCGTCGGGGCGCTACGGCTGCGGCAGGCCGGTCACGCGGGGAACGCCCGGATGTGGTCGACGACCGCCCGGGCGGACAGGACCGCAGGCCGGTGCATCGGCTCGGTGCACTGGGCCTGCCAGATACTCGCGGGCCGGGACGGGGTGATCTGGTTGCTGGTGGCCGGACTGATGCTCCACTCGCGGCCGTGCGCGTCGGTGGCGGTGTAGGTCAGGAACTCGGGGTTGTCCTGGCGGCCGTTGTCCGTCCAGGAAAGGCTGGCGGCCGTGAGGGCACGGCTCAGCTGGGCGCAGCGCTCGCGGGTGATGTGACTGAAGGTGGCCAATGCGCGGTCCCTTCTGTGGGTGGCGGCGGTGTGAGGCGGGCAGGCGGCCGGTCAGGTGCGGCCAGACGGCTGGGGCTTGCGGTACCGGAGGCGCTCGGTCGGCCCTTGGGTTGCGGGAGGGGTGGTGTGGGGAGATAAGCCCACCCCGCAATATTCATAATAGTGTGACCTAGGGTGGTGGGAGCCCGCCCTTGACCTGCGGCTTTCGAGGCCGAGATCAGCGCATGAGCATGCGGGGACCGGCGGTGACCGCGTCGGGCGGCTGGTAGTCGCGGTAGTCCGAGACCTTCACGTACCCGCCGGGCATGGTGTCCAGCCGCAGACCGGGCCCGCAGTCGTTGGTCACCTGCTGGGGGGGGTGCCCCTATGTCTTTGGTCAAGGTGGTCGGGTCGGTGTCGGGTGGGGTCTGGCAGTGTGGCTGTCGTGAGTGATGACGCGCCTGTTC